>NZ_JASONN010000032.1:0-15562 GCF_030217285.1 Pauljensenia sp. UMB3104
CCAGATTCACAGACACGAAAAGCCTCCCATTCCCTGGACTTCAATTTCGATGTCCAAGAAACGGGAGGCAGTTCATTGATGCTGACGAGGTCGGGGCTTCGCTATGCCCGGAAACACGGGACTTTTCGGGTGTGATGACTCTCCTTATCGTGCACGTTTGATCGTGACCAGGGTCGCATGCTGGGACGAATTGCGGTCGTGCTTGAAGTTTGTTTGTGTCGTTCCTTGTATACGTGTAACCTTGAGCTTTCACACTGTATGGGTCCGATTCTCTCGCCAGCTGGTAGAATAGTTCTGCTATCCACGCAAGCATCCAGGAGTCAATCCATGTCGTTTGAAATCGGTCAGACGGTCGTCTACCCGCACCACGGCGCAGCCACGATCGAAGAGGTCATGACGCGCACCATTCGTGGTGAGGAGCGGACGTACCTGAAGCTGCGTGTGAATCAGGGTGACCTCGAGATTCAGGTCCCTGCCGAAAACGTTGACATGGTCGGCGTTCGTGACATCGTCGACGAGGACGGCCTCGAAGAGGTCCTGTCCGTCCTGCGCGCCCCCTACATTGAGGAGCCGACCAACTGGTCGCGTCGTTTCAAGGCGAATCAGGAGAAGATCGCCACCGGTGACATCGTGAAGGTCGCCGAGGTCGTGCGCGACCTGACCCGCCGCGATGACCTGAAGAAGCTGTCCACGGGTGAGAAGCGCATGCTGACGAAGGCCCGTGGGATCCTGACCTCCGAGCTGGCCCTGGCTCGCAACATCGAAAAGTCTGCTGCCGCCGAGCGTCTCGATTCTGTCCTGGCTGAGGGTCGCATTGAGATCGAAGAAGATGCCGTCGCAGAGTGAGGCCTGCGCGGTCCTGACGGCCGCCGGCTCCGGCTCTCGCCTCGGCTGCGAGTGTCCGAAGGCCCTCGTTGAACTCTCGGGTCGCCCCCTGGTCTGGTGGGCGGCCCGCGGCCTACGCGCCGGGGGAGTGGGTGCGATCGTCGTGACGGCGCCGGCCTCGGCGATCGAGGAATTTCGCTCCGCCCTATCCGATATCGACGACCTCACCGTCGTCGCTGGCTCCGATCGTTCGCGTCAGGAGTCCGTGGCCCTGGGACTTGCTGCTCTCGGGCAGTGCGAGGCGGACACGGTCGTCCTCGTGCATGACGCGGCGCGCCCCCTGACGCCCCCGCAGGTCACCGAACGCGTCATTGATGCAGTGCGCGGCGGCGCGGGCGCGGTCATCCCCGTCCTGCCGGTCGCCGACACCCTCAAGACGGTGGACGCCTCGGGCGTCGTGACGGGCACGCCGCGGCGCTCCGACATGGTGGCCGTGCAGACCCCGCAGGGTTTCCGCTGGGATGTGCTCACGCGCGCGCACGAGGCGGGCGCCTCTCTGGGTGCGGACGAGGCCCGGGCGGCCACGGACGACGCCGGCCTCGTCGAGGCGATCGGCGGCACCGTGCACACGGTCGCGGGCGACGAACGGTCCATGAAGGTCACGCGCCCCCTTGACCTGGCGCTTGCGCGCCTCCTCGCTGCCGAAGACACGGGTGCCTGAACAGCGTTTTTCGATCACGCATGGTGGCTGGGCAATCGCGGTCAGGACGCGCTGGTGGTTCCCCGGCCTCGTTCCTGGGGTGGCCCGAGGAGAGCGTCACACGTGAAACGTGGTAGTTTCACCCTGGACGCACACGCGCCACCGAGAACTCCCCACTGAAGGAGCCCGATTCCATGAGCACAACGCCCACCGCCCGCCGCCGCGTGATCACGCGCCAAGTCGTCGAATGGGCGGCCTGGGACTGGGGCAGCGCCGCCTTCAACGCGGTCGCCACGACCTTCGTGTTCACGACCTACCTGACCAGCGACGGTGTCTTCACCGACTCGGGCACGGCCTCGACCTGGCTCAGTAACGGTATGACGATCGCGGGCCTGTTCATCGCCCTCCTCGCCCCCATCACCGGCCAGCGCGCCGATCGACGAGGCCGGGGCGGAGTCTGGCTCGGATGGTTCACCGGGTTGGTCGTCGCCTGTATGCTCGCCATGTACTTCGTACACCCCGAGTCGGTCCTCGGGCCCCGCGGCGCCCTCATGCTGGGTATTGCGCTGCTCGGCCTGGGTAACGTGTTCTTCGAGTTCGCCTCCGTCAACTACAACGCGATGCTGAACCACCTGGGGGAGAAGGAAGACCGCGGCAAGATCTCGGGCTTCGGCTGGGCGTCCGGCTACATCGGCGGCATCGTCCTGTTGCTCATCCTCTACGTGGGCCTCATCGGCGCGAACCTGCTGGGCGTGCCCACGGACGAGTACCTGCCCATCCGAATCTCTATGGTGATCGCGGCCCTGTGGTTCGGCGGCTTCGCGATCCCTGTCATCCTCCACCCGCCGCTGCCCAAGAAGGTCCACACCGGCGGCGATCACGAGTCGATCATCGACTCCTACAAGCTCCTGTGGCGCACGGTGCGCACCCTGAAGAACGAGGCCCCGCACACCCTCTTCTTCCTCATCGCCTCCGCCGTCTTCCGCGACGGTCTCGCCGGCGTCTTCACCTTTGGTGCGGTGCTGGCCAAGACCGCCTTCGGTTTCAGCGCCGGACAGGTCATGATCTTCGCGATCGCCGCGAACATCGTCGCCGGCCTCGCGACCGTCGCCTTCGGCTGGGTCGACGACAAGATCGGCCCGAAGAAGGTCATCATCCTGTCCCTGTGCGCGATGGTCGTCGCCGGCTTCGGCGTCTTCTTCCTGCACGCCCGCGGCCCCATCGTCTTCTGGACCCTCGGCCTGACCCTGTGCGTCTTCGTCGGCCCCACCCAGTCCGCGTCCCGTTCCTTCCTGTCGCGCATAATCCCCGCGGGCCGCGAGGGCGAGGTCTTCGGCCTCTACGCGACGACCGGCCGCGCCGTGTCCTTCATGGCGCCGGCGATGTACAGCCTCTTCCTCATGCTCGGCAAGCGTATGACGCCCGCCGGAGCGGACTACACGTACTGGGGCATCCTCGGCATCATGCTGATCCTCGGCATCGGCCTGGCCCTCACGATCCCCGTGAAGGCGGACCGCGCGACCCTGCACCACATGGAGGGCTGAGCTCCTCGACGAGGCGCCCGCGCCCCCAAGCGATACGTCCCCGACGCGACCGAGCAAGTCTCGGACGTCGGGGACGATCCTTTGTCGATCCGCTTAGTGGGTGTCGGGAGTGAACGCGACGAGCCTGTCCTTCGTGACGCCCACGAGGAGATCGTCGTAGACCCACGTGAGGTTGGTGGCCTCGTCGAGTTGCTCCGACCTGTTTGTCACGTTGTCCGCCATCGCAAACACGAACGCGGGAGTGCCTGCGGGACCCGCGCCCCGAAGGTAGAGGACGCTGCCGTCAGCGCTGGAGCGCATCGCGACGGACGAGAAGAAGTTGGGCTGGCTGCTCTCCTTCAGGAATGCCCCGTCAGGTTGCATGCTGAGGGACTCGCCGGTGGACGTGGAGACCTCAAGTGATGGTGGCGAGTGATCGGTGGCTCCCTCGGCGCTGACGAAGCTCGTCGTCCAGGGGGCGGTCTCCTTCGTATAGAAAGATCTGAGCTGCTCGAGTGTCGGCAACGAGGCGTCGCTCGTGGGACGGACCCAGTCGATTGTTATCTTGTACGTGTCGACGACGGTGCCGCTCGGATCGTAGGCGGTCACCGTGTTGCCGTCTCTCAGCACGGCCACGCCGTCGCTCGCAAGCGTGACCTGAGGCTTGATCTCCTCGTCCTTCGACGGGGGCGTGCCGAGGGTCCGTAGCTCCCCGGTGCGCGGATCGATGAGCTGCGGGGCAGCGTGCGACACGTCGACGGGCACGAGTACCGAGGTGTTCTCCCCGCTGCCAGTGAGCGCGTCCGTCGGGTGTGTGATGGGGGAGAGGAACGTTAATCCGGTGCGGTTTTGAGGCGAGGTCCTCGTGCTCCATCGTTGGGTCCACGTGCCCGCCTCGTTCGTCCAGCCGCTGCAGGTTTCGACGGTGTCACACGTGACCACGACGCCCTGGGTGAACCCCATGGGCAGGTCGTCGCCCCAGGGGACGTGGGTCTGATCGCCGGTCGTCTTATCGACGAGGAGTGGGCCGATGATGAGGTGTGTGTCGGTGGAGAGAAACTCGGGGAATGCGTAGGTGCGCAGACGCGGTGGGCGTGGCCCGGTGGACGTCCACAGGGCGCTCGGCTCGGTGCCCGACACGTCGTAGGCCGAGATCGTCGTGACGGGATTCGAATTTGGGCCGTAGGACACGGCGTAGAGCGTGGAGCCCTCCGCGAACAGCCGCGGTGGTACGGCGGCGGCTGCAGCATCGAAGGGCTGCGTCCATGCGACGGCAACTCCCGAGGCCCACTCCGGGGAGATGGCGCGCGTGTCCTTCGCTGTACCGTGGTAGCCCGTCAGAGAGGAATTCCCCCAGTTCACGTCTGCGCTCGGCCAGGTGCGATGTGTGACGTGCTGGTCGCACATGTTCAGGATGAATGCCAGTATGAAGGCCACCCAGGTGAGGAGAAAAAAGCTCAGCCACGGGACGTGACTCCGTCTGCGAGGAGCGCGTGACGCCTCGGGGTGCGTGTCCATCGAATCGTTGCTGCTCACGAATCGTTCCTTCCGCTCAGGAGTGCCACTGTCACGCCGTGTGCGGCGTAAAAGCCACGATCGTGTCGTCGACGACGCCGACGAGGAGGTCATCGAACACCCAGGTGAGGTACTCGGCGCCGTTGAGCTCCTCAGAGACGTACGCGGCCCCGGTCCTCGTGTCGACGAAGACGAATCCGCCCTGCCCCTGCTGTGTGTTGAACTTCGCGAACACCACATCCGCTCCGGGGCTGACGCGAATTTCAGAGGGGACGTAGGCCACGTATGTGCGGCCCAGGTTGTTGTCGTTGGGGCACACCGGGCGGCTGGGGCTACCGTCGGTTGGAGTGATCGTGAGGATGGGGCATCGCTCTCCCTGCGCCCTGTTGACCTGTGTCACCGTTGCCGTCGCCCACGTCGGGGCATCCCCGGCGAAGAACCCCTGAATGTCGGAGGTGGAGGGGAGGGTGTCGTCGTTTGTCGTCATGCGCCCGCCCGTTGAGGCAGGCTGCATTCCCACGAGGAACCCACCCGCATCGAAGGTGAGAGCCGTGTACGCGTCGTAAGTGACGATGCCGTCGCGCGCGAGGAGCACATTACGAGGGTTGTTCGTGTCATAGGAGGCGGGATCCTCGAGGTCTGTCACCACTCCTGTGCGCGGATCGATGAGCTGGGCCGGATGCTCGCTTGTTTTGATCGGCAGGAGTACGCTCGTCGTCTCATTGTCTGTGACGACCCTGCTGGTGGGATGGGTGATCCTCTCCGAGCTCAGATTGTCGAAGGACTGCGTTGCTGTCCAGGAGCTCCACTGTTGCGTCCATCCGGAGGAGTCCCGTGCCCAGCCCTTGCACGTCCATATCCCGTCGCAGGTCACGACAATGCCGTCAGCGAAGGCGATCGGCTTCGTGTTCTCCCAGGGTGTCGAGGCGATGTGACCGGTGGCCTTGTCGATGGTGAGGGTGTTAAACGCGATGTCCGTGTCGGTGACGACGAATTCAGAAGTTTCGACGTAACGGGTGTTCTGCGCGGTTGCGGACCATAGTTGGCGGGGCTCGGTGCCGGACAGGTCGTATGCCTGCGCCACGACGGTCGGAGAGGACCCCTGCCGGGACTCAAAGGTGGCATAGAGCGTGCTTCCTTCGGCGTGGAGGAAGACGACGGGGCTCGTATCGCCTGGGGTGAGGGGGATGCGCCACGCCGTCTCGATGCCCGAGGCCCAGTCGGGAGACAGGAGGTGCGTATTGATCGCCTGCCCGCCATAGCCTGCGGTCGGGGCGTTCGTGTCGTACGTCCGCGCAGTGCGCTGCAACGACGGATCGTTGGAGTGGGAGGGCCAGATCCACGAGCCGACGAGAACAACGAGGATGACGACGGCGAGTGTCGTCACGATGTGAGGCAGCGAGAACAGATGTTTCTCGCGAGAAAACTGCTCGGTGGGCGCGTGACGCACCATCCCCGTGCCCTGCTCGCGCGCGGGGACGCGTGGGGGTGGGGTGTGATCACCATTGCTCATGAGTAGTTTCTATCACACCCGGGGTGGGTGGTGTTACGACGACGCCGGCACGAATGCCGTGAGTCCGCTGTCGGTCATCCCGATGAGCATGTCGTCGAAGACCCACGTGGGCTTATCCATCGCATTGAGTTCGGATGACGTGTAGGTGAGCCCGTTGGCGATGTCGATGAAATACTTGCTCTTGTCCTCGCGCGTAAAAGCGTCGATATAGAGAGCTGATCCGTCGGCGCTGACGCGCAGCTGGCGTGGTTTCATCACGCAGTACTCGGTCGCGTAACGGCGAAGTTCCTCCGGGAGGTGGGTCTTACGCGTCGATCCGCCAGCGGAGAGAGTGGCCACAAGCTTGCAGTCGTTGTCGCGGTCCAGTTCGACCGTACCGCTCGACCATTTCGCTTCCCCCTCGGTCATGTACTTTTTGAGTCCTGAGATGCTCGGGTACGTCCCGTCATCACTGACCACCGGCAGAAGAAGCATGCGCGGCGCGCTGAACGTGGACTGCAAGGTTCCGTCACTGTCGAAGAGAGAGCCATGCGACTTGACGTTGTCGAAGACGAGGTAACCGTCGGACGCGACTTCGACGCTCGGGGACTTACTGTCTTCGTCTGAGCCGCTCAGGGTGGTCAGCTCGCCCGTATGGATGTGAATGATCTGGGGACGTTGCGAAAAGTGCGTCGGGAGCAGGGCGGAGGTGTGCTCCCCGCTACCCGAGAGCACGAACTGAGAGGGCACGTAATCCAAGAAATGTTGCTCCAACCCGCTTTCACTCAGCTGCCCTGTTGGTGTTGTCCACAGGGTCGTCCATTCGCCGGCCGCCCTCGTCCACCCGTTGCAGGTGGACGGCGGTGTGCAGGTCACGAGGATGCCGTCGGCATATGCGAGGGGGAAAGCCGCACCCCAGGGGGCTGGGGTCTGCTCGCCGGTCGTCTTGTCGATGATGACGTCGCGGAAGAAGACGCTGTCGTCGCTCGAGACGAACGCGGGCGTGTAGGGGCTGGATACGTCACTCGCTGAGGGGCCGGTCGAAGACCATAGGAGGGCGGGTTGTTCCCCTGACACATCGTAGGCAGTGACGGTGACGGCTTGGCTGGAGTCGCCCTCGGGAGAGCCTGGACCGACGAGGTAGACGGTCGAACCGTCGACGTACATCTGGGGTGGGAGAGCGGAGTGCTGCTCCGGAATGGGCAGCGTCCATGCGGTGGCCACGCCCGAGGCCCACTGAGGCGATATCGAGTGCGTGTTCGTGGCGCTCCCGCGGTATCCGGGTGCGCGGGCGGGCAGGTTCGCCGCATGTTCGCGCGCGTCCGTGCTCGTCGCGGCGGTGGAGTCCGCCGACGGCTTCGACGAAGGCGCCGACGAGGACCCGAACAGGCCGGGAGCGAAGAGAACGATCCCAAAGTTGAGCGTGGCGACGCAGGCGAGCACGATCATAACGACGGATGGCTTGCGCTTGACAGCTTCCGTGTCGACCCGCGTCCCGGAGGACTCCGGCCTCGGGGTGTGGAGCGCCGTCGGTGTTTCATCGCCAGCGGGCTGCTCCTGAGACGAGGCCGTGGCGACGGTCGGGGAAGCGGTGTCGTTCGAGGTGGGCGCAGTCTCCTCCGAGGAGAGCCCGTCCGGCGTCAGAGCGTCTACGGGCAGGGCGGCGTCGGCCTCGTCGGTGAGCGGTGATGGGGTCTCGGCGAGGAGATCATCCAAGTCCGGCAGTGGCGCCAACTCCGGCAGAGGCGCGAGGTCAGGCAGCGGCGTGAACCCGGGCAATTCCCCGAACTCGGGGAAGTCGGGCGCGTGTATATCCGCGTTCGGCGTATCGGAGGGGCGAGTGCGCGCCTCGTCGTCGGAACCGCGGTGGAGGTCATCGTTGCTCATGAGTTGTTTCTCTGAGAGGGCAGTCGTGGTCTGGTCATAGGACGGTGATCTCAGGAGGACGCCGGCACGAATGCCGTGAGTCCGCTGTCGGTCAAGCCGATGAGCATGTCATCGAAGACCCACATGGTCTGTTTCGGCAGGTTGAGAAGGTTTGATGTGTAGGTGAGCCCGTTGGCGGTATCGATGAAGTACCGGCTCTGGTCCTGGTAGGTGAAGGTATCGGCGTAGAGGACCGAACCATCCGCGCTCACGCGAACCTCCTTCGGGCTGAAGAGGCACGTGCCGGTCATGTATGGGCTCAGCACGCCGGGGACCGGAGTCGTGTGCGACGACCCGTCGGAGGTGAGGGTGACCTGGATGGAACAGTCGTCCTTATCCACGAGGCCTACCGTTCCTGTCGCCCAATTCGCGGTCTTCTTCGTCATGAAGGTCTTGATGTCAGCGGTGCTCGGCTGGTTGCCGTCACGGCTGACTGCGGGTAGACGCAGATATTCATCGTTTGAGTATGTGGATTGGCGGGCCCCCGAGCTGTCGGTGAGGAACCCCTGCTTCTTGCTGACGTCGGTGATGACGAAGCCGTCGGTCGCCACCTCGACGTATTGGCCCAAGCCTGACTGGGCGGGGCTGGGCAGGTACGTTGTCTTACCGGTATGGATGTTGATGATCTGCGGGGTTTCCTGATAGCTGGAGGGGACCAGGACGGAGGCGAGTTCACCCGTGCCGGAGCGTGTGGTGCCTGCGGGCGCATAGTCCAAACCCTGGTTACTCAACCCGTAGGACGTCTGTGGATTCGTTGTCGTCGTCCACAGATTCGTCCACTCGCCGGAGGTTTGCATCCACCCGCGGCACGAGGATGTCGTCGAGCAGGTCACCACGATGCCGTCGGCCTGCGCGAGGGGAAAATCATCGCCCCACGGGGCCTGTGTCTGCTCGCCGGTCGCCTTGTCGATGACCACGTCGTGGAAAAAGAGCTGGGTCTCGCTCGACACGAACGCGGGTGTGTACGTCATGATCGCGGAGTTTTCCGTGGGGCCGACCGTGTCCCACAGGAGGGTGGGTTCCTCCCCGGACAGGTCGTAGGCCTGAGTTCTGACGGCGGAACCGCGCTGGCCCTCGATCGTGTCGTCGCCGGCGATGTAGAGGACCTGACCCTCGGCGAACATCTGCGGTCCGAACTCAGTCATTTCTGACGGCAGCTCGAGCGTCCACGCGGTGGCCACGCCCGAGGCCCACTGAGGCGATATTGAGTGCGTGTTCGTGGCGCTCCCGCGGTATCCGGGGGAGCGGGTCGGCAGATCCGCCGCATGCTCGCGCACCTCGGAGTCCGCCTGTGTGCTGGCGCTCGACGAGGTCTGCGTACCCCAAGGTGTCGATGATGAACCGTCGCGAGTGGACGAGAGAAACGACGCGCCCAAGCCGATCGCGATGAGAGCGACGAACGCGATGAGGAGGTTCGGCTTTTTCTGCCTCGGGGGCACCGAGGCTCGCGGGGTCCTCGCGGGCGTGGGCCCGACGGTGATGGCCGGCTGCGGTGCCTGCGTGGCTGCGGGCTGCCTCCTCGGCGAGGCCGTGGCGGCGGTCGGACGCGATTCCTGCTTGTTTGCGGACCGTTTTTGCGACGAGGCCGTGGCGGCTTTGTGGGAGGCGCTGTGCGTCCGGGCTGTCGCAGCTCCCGCCGTCGGTGCAGATCCCGTCTCAGGGACTGCGTCTGGCTGAGGGACGTCGGTCGGCACGGGCGGTGTGACGCGAAGGAACTCGTCGAGGTCCGGCATCTCCAGGTCCGGCATCACGATCTCTGGCATCGCCGACTCCTGCAACGCGTCCAACTCTGGCAGCGGCGCAAGTTCGGGCAGATCTGCGAACCCCGGAAGATCCCCAAAGTCCGGGAGTGCTGAGATATCGAGCTGCGACAGGCCATCCCACGCGTCGGAAGAGTGAGCGCGTGCTGCGTCGTCGGACGTGTGGCGGAGGTCGTCGTTGCTCATAACATGTTTCTACCACGCTGCGTCCCGGCGGGCGCTCGCGGGTTACTCCTCGGCGCGCACCATGAGGGCGCTCGCCAGCGCGGCCACGCCCTCGCCTCGTCCCGTGAAACCCAGGTGATCCGAGGTCGTCGCCGACACGGTGACCGTGCCTCCCGCGATCTCGCTCATGACGGCGCAGGCCTCGGGCAGGCGAGCCGCCATGCGAGGCCGGTTCCCGACGACCTGCACGGTTGCGTTGCCCAGAACCCAGCCGGCCTCGGCGGCCATGCGGCGCACCTCCTCAAGCAGTGCGCGCCCCGACGCCCCCGCCCACTCCGGGCGATCCACGCCGAAGACCGTGCCGAGCTCGCCCAGACCCGTCGCCAGCAGCATCGCGTCGCACAGCGCGTGCGCGGCCACATCCGCGTCCGAATGCCCCTCAAGAGGACGCTCTCCCGGCCACTCCAGGCACGCGACCATGAGCGTGCGCGGCGAGTCGGGAGCGGCGAACGCGTGGACGTCGACCGCTTGGCCGATGCGGAAAGGAAGTTCAGTCATGGCACCAGGGTAGCGTCAGGCGGAAGCCGGCGTAAAGGCCGTGACCTGGCCGTTCGACACCGCGATCAGGAGGTCATCGAACGCCCACATCAGCTGATCCACGGTGCCCAACTCCGTGTCCGTGTGGACGACGTCCCCGTTCGTGTCGAGGAAGTAGACGTGCTCGATCTCCCTCCCGGTGTCATCCGCGATGTACGCGGCCGCGCCGTCGGTGCTCACGCGCACCTGCGCCATCCTCGCGTAGCAGGGCTCGCTGGAGGTGTCCGACAAGTCCTTGACGTTGTGCACGATGCGCGAGGGGCCACCCGACGTCAGGGAGACCGTGACGTCCTTGCACTTACTGCCCGACACCTCGACCGTGCCCGTCGCCCATGGGCTCTTCCCGTTCTTCAAGTAGGCCTGCAGCTCCTCGATGGTCGGGGCATTTCCTCCGTCCGCGATCCCCGGCAGGGTGGGTGCGGCCTCGAAGGAATTAATGAGTGTCCCAGAGGCGTCGTAGAAGCGCACCATGTTGTTGTTGTCCCGGATGGCGACGCCGTCGCTCGCTCGATAGACGCCGCGTCGGTAGGTGGAGGGGTCCCACCGAGTGCTCTCACCGAGCGTCGTGACCGTTCCCGTGCGCACGTCGATCAGCTGCAGGGATCGCTTGTCTTGAACGGGTACCAGGATCGACATCTTGTCGCCGCTGCTCACCGCCGGGCCGCCGGGTATGTCCCACAGGCTGCTGTGTACGTCCTGTAGCGAGGTGATCGACTTCCACTGCTGCTTCCACTCGGAGGACTCCCACGTCCACCCGGTGCAGGTTTCCGCGCCCGAGCACGTCACGAGGACATCTCCGACCACCGTGAGTGGAGCATCATCCAGCCAGGGAGCATCCTCAACCTCGCCCGTCGTTTTATCGACCGTGGAGTTGCCGACGATGAGCTTGTCGCCGATCGTGACCATGCGCAGCGAGAAGCGGTAGGAATCCCGCTTCACCTGAGGGTTGCTGGAATCCCAGATGACCTGCGGCTGCGAGCCTGAAATATCCACGGCGGCGACGTCGAGACCCTCACCAAGGGATGGGGTCGCGGCCACGTACAGGGTCGTGCCGTCGACCAGGGTCGTCACCTCCTGGTGCTCCCCGCGGACCGCGGAGACGTTGTCGAGGGTCCACGCCGTGCCGATGCCCGCCGCCCAGGCGCTGGAGATGTTCCCGGTGCTCGTGGCCGCCCCGGCGTAGCCCTGAGCGCTCTTCTTCTGCTCGCGCGGCGCAGAGCCCCACGGCCCGAAGAAATAGCCGAGGACCATGAGGACGACGATGAGGAACGCGAGGATCGACAACGCGATGAACCAGGCGCGCTTCGACGACATCCCCGAGGGAGCGCCCGGATCGTTCGGGCGCGCGGCGGGGTTGGGGATCGGCGTCGGCGAGGCAAACACGTTCGTCGACGAGGCGGGCCCACTCGCGTACGGGGTGCCCGTCGGCGGCGGGGGAACCGGGGCGCTCGAGGAATCGACAGCGGTGGGCTGCGTCCACTGGGAATCGTTCGTACTCACCCGTCGTTTCTACCACACGCTCCTGGCGCAACTCCGCCCAGCCCGGCCCCGGCCTCGTCCATCCGTGTGACGAGGAACGGGCGCCCTCGCAGGCCACGCCCCCTCTCCGATAGGATCGACCCGTGCGCTACATTTCGACACGACGCGGCCCCAACACGCCCACCCGTTCTTTCAGTGACATCCTCCTGGAAGGTCTCGCCCCCGACGGCGGCCTCTACCTGCCCGAGGAGTACCCGACGCTGTCTCGCTCCGACCTGGACGAGCTGCGCATCGTCCTGCGCGAGGACGGCTACGCGGCCATGGCCGCCGGCATCATCTCCCTCTTCGTCGACGACATCCCCGCCGGCGACCTGAGCGCGATCACGGCCCGCGCCTACCGCACCCCCTCCTTCTCCGACCCCCAGATCGTCCCCGTCGACGCCCTGGAAGGCACCGGCCTGCACATCGCCCACCTCTCGAACGGCCCCACGGCCGCCTTCAAGGACATGGCGATGCAGCTCCTCGGCGAACTCTTTGAATACGAGCTCACCCGCCGCGGCGACTGGCTCACCATCGTCGGCGCCACTTCCGGCGACACCGGCTCCTCCGCCGAGTACGCGCTGCGCGGCCGACGCGGCCTCTCCGTCGTCATGCTCACCCCCGCCGGCCGCATGACCGCCTTCCAGCGCGCCCAAATGTTCTCCCTTCTGGACGAGAACATCGTCAACGTCGCCGTCGATGGTGTGTTCGACGACTGCCAGGACCTCGTCAAGGCCGTCAACATGGACGCCGACTTCAAGGCCACCTGGCACGTGGGCGCCGTCAACTCCATCAACTGGGCGCGCCTGCTCGCCCAGGTCTGCTACTACGTGGCCACCTGGCTGCGCCTCACCGAGGAGGGGGCCGACGCCTCGTCCACGGTCAGCGTCGTCGTGCCGTCGGGCAACTTCGGCAACGTGTGCGCCGCCCACATCGCCCGCCAGATGGGTGTGCCGCTGGGTACCCTCGTCGTCGCCACAAACGAGAACGACGTCCTCGACGAGTTCTTCCGCACCGGCGTCTACCGCCCCCGCTCCTCCGCGGACACGCTGGCCACCTCCAGCCCCTCCATGGACATCTCCAAGGCCTCGAACTTCGAGCGCTTCATCTTCGACCTGCTCGGCCGCGACGGGGATGCCACCCGCGCTTTGTTTGAGACGGCCCTGGCCCGCGACGGCTACTTCGACCTGTCCGGCACGCCCGAGTTCGCCTCCCTGCGCGAGACCTACGGCTTCATCTCCGGCACCTCCACGCATGCGGACCGCCTCGCCGAGATCGCGCGCACCGAAAAGGAAAGCGGCTACCTCCTCGACCCGCACACGGCCGACGGCGTGCACGTCGCCCGTGCCGTTCGCCCCCAGATCGAGGGCCCGCTCGTCGTCATGGAGACCGCTCTGCCCGTCAAGTTCGCCGACACTATCCTCGAGGCCACCGGCCACCTCCCGCCCGTGCCCGAGCGCTTCGCGGGCATCGAAGGACGCGAAGAGCGCGTCACACCGCTCGCCAACTCCGCCGAGGACCTCAAGGCCCTCATCGCCGAGCGCGTGCGCCCCGGCGCCTGAGGTTTCTTTCACTCGACGAGGCCCGAGCCCCCACCCGCGAAACCGCGCCGTTTCGCCGGGTGAGGCCCGGGCCTCGTTACATACTCCCGGAGAGCGCCCGCGTCGCTCCCCGCCGCGCCTCGCCAGGTAGGATTGGTGCCATGCTGCACCTGTACGACTCCAAGAGCGCCCGCATCCAGCCCCTCAACCCGGTCACCCCCGGCAAGGTCGGCATCTACCTGTGCGGCGCCACCGTACAGGGATCCCCGCACGTCGGCCACCTGCGCGCCGCCGTCTCCTTCGACACGCTGATCCGCTGGCTGCGCCGCAGCGGCTACGAGGTCACCTACGTCCGCAACGTCACCGACATCGACGACAAGATCCTCAACAAGTCGGCCGAAGCAGGCTGGGACTGGTGGGCCTGGGCGTACCGCTTCGAGCGCGAATTCACCGAGGCGTACGAGACCCTTGGCGTGCAGGCCCCCACGTACGAGCCGCGCGCCACCGGCCACATCCCGGACCAAATCGACCTCGTTCAGCGTCTCATCGACGCGGGACACGCCTATTCGGATGGACGCGGCAACGTCTACTTCGACGTCCACTCCCAGGGCGACTACGGCTCGCTCACCCGCCAGCGCCTCGTCGACATGCGCACCACCGAGGACGACGCCCAGATCGACGAGGCCGTTGAGGCCGGCAAGCGCGACCCCCGCGACTTCGCTCTCTGGAAGGCCAGTAAGCCGTCTGAGCCGGCCACGGCCTCGTGGGACAGCCCCTGGGGACGCGGCCGACCCGGCTGGCACCTCGAATGCTCCGCCATGTCGCGGCGCTACCTCGGCGACGAATTCGACATCCACGGCGGCGGCATCGACCTGCGCTTCCCGCACCACGAGAACGAGCAGGCCCAGTCGCACGGCGCGGGCTGGCCCTTCGCGCGCCTGTGGGTCCACAACGCGTGGGTGACCACCAAGGGCGAGAAGATGTCCAAGTCGCTCGGCAACGTCCTGTCGATCGGTGCGCTCACCGAGGAGTACCCGGCCGTCGCCGTGCGCTGGGCCCTGTCCACCGTCCACCACCGCTCCGCCATCGAATGGGGCCCCGAGACGTTGCCCGCCGCGCACGCCGCGTGGGAGAAGTTCTCGACCTTCGTGGCTCGTGCCATCGAGGCCGCCGGTGAGGCTCCGGCCTCCGAGATTGCCCTGGCACCCGCCGACCTGCCCGAGGCCTTCGTCGCCGCCATGGACGACGACCTCAACGTCGCCGGTGCGCTCGCCGTCCTGCACGAGCACCTCAAGGCCGGCAATGCCGCGCTTGCTGCCGGTGACGTTTCTGGCGTGTACCGCGAGCAGGTCCTCGTCCGCTCCATGCTGGACGTGCTGGGCCTGGATCCCGCCTCCGAGCAGTGGCGCGGACAGGCCGGTATCGGCGCGGGCGCTTCTGGCGCGGCTGCCGCCGAGCACTCGGCGCTGGACGCGCTGGTCCAGGCCGTGCTCTCTGAGCGGGCCGATGCCCGCGCCGCCAAGGACTGGGCCCGCGCCGACGAGCTGCGCGACCGCCTCGCCGCCGCCGGCGTCACCGTCGCGGACGGCCGCGACGGCGCCACCTGGAGTGTTGGCTGATCGGCGATTTCTGACAGCTGTCGCCAGGCCCCGGGAGCGTGAGCTCCCGGGGCCTTGTGCGTGCCTGCGGGACGGGCGCCGCAGCCAGGCCCGGCCGCCGCCCACAGGCACCGCAGCCAGGCCCGCGTCTCGCAGTTTCCGCGGTTGCTCTTGTGATTTGGTGCGCTGCACCCGATCCGTAGGCAGTGCACCCCTTCTGATCGGGTGTCGCGCCCCGTAACGGGTGCAGCGGCCCTCGCCATAGCAATTTCGCACGTAATTCCCCTGCGAGTACTTCAAACATTGAATTCATGTCGTTGGGATTGTGGCCTGGTCTGGTTTTGTGGACCGGGTGTTTTGAGGGTTGTTGGTTGTTATTGGTGGTGTTGTGCCCATTGGCGC
>NZ_JASONN010000327.1:0-268 GCF_030217285.1 Pauljensenia sp. UMB3104
TTGAGTGATTTCGTTTTGAACTACTTCAAATTTGTTAGCAATGTTATCTGAAAGAACAGCTGTACCTTCTACATAAACGAAACATTTCTTTTTCCGAGTATGTACCTGAATTTTGGGATTTTTGACCATCTTGTGTTCATCCAATAAACATCGAACAAACCCTTCAATAGCTGAATTCTTTAGTTTTAAATTATCATCTTTAGTTCCAAGTTTTATTTCCAGATATTGTTTAGGATAAAATAGGATTACTAACATCCATAATAAAACT
>NZ_JASONN010000328.1:0-268 GCF_030217285.1 Pauljensenia sp. UMB3104
TGGGAGCGCTCGGCGGGTCACCTCACCCAACCCCTCTTTGCTGAGGGCTGGGTGGGGTGGCTCGCCTTTGTCGTCTTCCTAGCAGTTCTCACCAGTGATCTGAGCCAAACAGATCAGGTCTCCAAATCACCGGGATTCCCGGAGAAATGGAGATCCTTCGATGAAGGTCACCTTCAGGCACGAAGCAGATAACAACAAGAACGAGTCCATCACTGACACTTTCGACTTTGACCCTGGCGAGTTCGCTCTCATGATCGCAACCGACCGC
>NZ_JASONN010000329.1:0-268 GCF_030217285.1 Pauljensenia sp. UMB3104
GAGGCTCATTCCTACGGGAATAGAACACGCGCAGTCGGCTTCACCGTTCATCACGGACTCAACAAGCGCAGTAGCCTCAACCGCCGAATCTCCCAAGTCAGCGTTCAGAACAAGAAGAAGGCGCGCAGGCCAATCCGCCCGATCGCGCATCGCGGCCACTTTGACGCCAGTCTCGATGGCGGATGCGCGGCCTCGTTCCACAGAATGGCGGACGACGACTGCACCGGCGGCGCGGGCGGCAGCTCCCGTGTTGTCATCGGACCCATCG
>NZ_JASONN010000330.1:0-268 GCF_030217285.1 Pauljensenia sp. UMB3104
CGTTCACACGGCATGGTGCGCACGGAGGTGCGGTGCGCTCGCTGCGATTCTCACCTGGGTCATGTCTTTGACGATGCTCCCCGTCAGCCAACAGGGCTGCGTTACTGCATGAATTCTGTCAGCCTCGACTTTGAAGAGCACTGATGCCGGGACCGGAACCGTTATCGGCACACCGACCTGCTTCCGTACACCGACCTGCATCCCGAGGTAAAGGCTCCGCTCTGCGAGCTGCGTCAATCGCGATCCCTGCGCCTTTCTTTCTGGTCGG
>NZ_JASONN010000331.1:0-268 GCF_030217285.1 Pauljensenia sp. UMB3104
CCGCAGATCGTTCCACGTCTCGCGCGACGGTCTCCCCTGCATCGCACGCACTTGAAAAAGTTGAGCTGGACGCATCCGCTTCTACCTCGCTCGCCGAATCTGGTGACACCAACGTGATCGAGATGCCCAATGCGTCCGCCGATGTGGTCAGCGGTGAAACTCAGACGGACCTCGTCAATGCTGAAGACGAAGCTGAAGAACTCGCACTGACCGGCACCACCGTTGAGCGTAGCACATGGACCGTCAACCCGATCCCCGCGCCACGATA
>NZ_JASONN010000332.1:0-268 GCF_030217285.1 Pauljensenia sp. UMB3104
GTAATTATCGGCTCCCCCACTCCACTACACGTCGCTCACATCACCGCCGCTGTGAAAGCTGGCAAGGCGGCTCTTTGCGAGAAGCCAATTGCCATGTCCTCTGCTGACGAAGAAAAACTGATGAAGGCCATCGAAGGATACGACGCAAAGGTAATGCTGGGCTTCAACCGTCGTTTCGACCCCGCCTTCGCAGCCGTCCGAAAGGCTGTTTCAGACGGCAAGATCGGCGGCGAAATCGAACAGCTAACCATCATCAGCCGTGACCCAG
>NZ_JASONN010000333.1:0-268 GCF_030217285.1 Pauljensenia sp. UMB3104
ACCGTCATTAAAAAATTTTCCTGCTCAAGCTTCTCATAAGCCTTCTTGACCGTGATCACACTCACTTCTAAGTCCTTGGCCAGCTGCCTAATCGAGGGCAATTGCTCTTCTTCCTGCAATTCTCCAGATAAGATGTTGCGCTTAAGCTCTTGGACAATCTGCTGGTACAGGGGCTCCTTGGAAAATTTGGATAGGGTGATCTTCATTGGCACAGCTCCTTTGTATCTAGTGTATACTCTTTATATACAGTGTATACTGGGAGGGAGAT
>NZ_JASONN010000334.1:0-268 GCF_030217285.1 Pauljensenia sp. UMB3104
TAGGGCAGGGGCCAACGGCGCAAGATATCCGCGATGCCCATCTTGGGATAGTAGCCGGCTATGACGCTGGCCAAGTAGCTAAGGCGATGATTACGGTAGCCGCCGAGCAATGGCCGCGTCAGCAGATTCGCAAATGGGCCGAAGAAAATAAGTCGATCTCTAGCTCTGGCATGCAGGTAGCACAGATTCTGCTAGAGGCATCTAAAGAAGGTTAGTAATGAAGAACATCCTGGTGATCACCTTTTCGGATATTCCGAAGGACGCCCGC
>NZ_JASONN010000335.1:0-268 GCF_030217285.1 Pauljensenia sp. UMB3104
CGCTAAAATTGACCGCTATATGGAAATTTATTGGCCCTTGGTCCTGGCCCTCTACCTGGGCTATAGTTTCTGGACTGAGGACTGGGGCCGGTCCTGGATCATCTTCCCAGTAGCTGGAATGCTCAGTGTAGTTCTAGAAAACCTATTGGAAATTGTCTTGAAAGATTAAATAAGCTTTAATTTCCCCCTTTGCCTATTTTACAAATCCCGCTTTTCCTGCTATAATCTGTCAGGAAATTAAATAATTAGACAGTCAAAGTGTCTATCC
>NZ_JASONN010000336.1:0-267 GCF_030217285.1 Pauljensenia sp. UMB3104
CGGTAGCGCTCGTAGGGATGCCGGAGGCAAGAATTATCCTGTCTGAAGCGGCTATTGCGGTGGCTCTTGCGCCAAAATCTAATGCGGCAATCACTGCTATTGATTCGGCGATTGCGCAGATACGAAGGGAAGGGGCCCCGCCCGTTCCTGCCCATCTTCGCGATGCGCACTACCAGGGCGCAAAGGGGCTGGGGCACGGCAAAGGCTACAAAGACCCCCACGACGATCCCGCGGGAATTGCGGGCCAGCAGTATCTTC
Source organism: Pauljensenia sp. UMB3104 (assembly GCF_030217285.1). Taxonomy (NCBI): domain Bacteria; kingdom Bacillati; phylum Actinomycetota; class Actinomycetes; order Actinomycetales; family Actinomycetaceae; genus Pauljensenia; species Pauljensenia sp. UMB3104. The sequence goes on from NZ_JASONN010000336.1 coordinate 259, forward strand.
CAGACGGCT
>NZ_JASONN010000033.1:0-13328 GCF_030217285.1 Pauljensenia sp. UMB3104
GCGCCGGTGTGGCGCTCGCCCCCTGTGATGTGCTCGGGTGTGCTTGACAGGGGAGTGGCGGGCAGCATATTGTTCAATTGTTGAATGAAAGGCTGTTAGCCCTGTTGAAAGGTGTCGCATGACCGCCCTGACCGCTTCCCCCGTCGCCGCGCGCGAGAACCGCGTCCTCGCCGACCGCCTCGGCGGCACGATCGTCCGTGAGATCGCCCTGATCGCCGCGGGTACGATCGCCATGATCGTGCTGGCCCGCATCTCGGTCCCGCTGCCCTTCACGCCCGTGCCCGTCTCGCTCGGTACGCTTGGCGCGCTCTCGGTCGGTGCGACCCTCGGTGCGCGCCGAGGCCTCGTCTCTGTTGCCGCGTACGCTCTCCTCGGCATCGCGGGTGCTCCGGTCTTCACCGGTACGAACGTGGGCTGGGCCTTCGCCTCCTTCGGCTACATCCTCGGCTACTTCCTCGTCGCCGCGATCGCCGGCCTGGCCGCCCAGCGTGGCGCCGACCGCCGCGTCCTCACGATGGCGCCGACCGCGCTCGTGTCCCTCTTCTCCGTGTACATCCTCGGCCTGGCCTGGATGATCCCGTTTGCACACATGACGGTCGCGCAGGGCCTGGCCAAGGGCTTCGTGCCCTTCATCATCGGCGACCTGGTCAAGGCCGCCGTGGCCACCGGTGCCTTCCCGGTGCTGCGCTCCATCTTCCGCTGATCCGCGCGCTCCAGCGCAGCGCGAGTCGGCCTCGTCCCCACCCGGGGGCGGGGCCGTCGTCGTATCCGGGCTGCGCTGTGGTGACATGCGTAATGGAGTGCGACGGGGCGGGGCGCGCGCGGGTACCATTGGCAGGGTGAACGCTTCTGACATGCATCCCGTCCTCGTCGTCGACTTCGGCGCACAGTATGCCCAGCTGATCGCGCGCCGCGTGCGTGAGGCCAACGTCTACTCCGAGATCGTCCCTCACACCATGAGCGTGGCGGATATGCTCGCCAAGGAGCCCGCCGCCATCATCCTCTCCGGCGGCCCGTCTTCCGTGTACGAGGAGGGTGCGCCCTCCGTCGATCCCGCGATTTTCGAGGCCGGCGTGCCCGTCCTGGGCATCTGCTACGGCTTCCAGACGATGGCTCACGCCCTGGGTGGCACCGTGGGTCGCACGGGCACCCGCGAGTACGGGCACACCGAGGCTACCGTGGCCGGTGACTCCTGCCTGTTCGGCGGCACTCCCGACGATCAGATCGTGTGGATGAGCCACGGCGATGCCGTTCAGGGTGCGCCCGAGGGCTTCACCGTCACCGCCTCCACCACCGAGACCCCAGTTGCGGCCTTCGAGTCGCGTGAGCGTCGCCTCTACGGCCTGCAGTGGCACCCCGAGGTGGGCCACTCCCAGTTCGGCCAGGACGCGCTGAAGAACTTCCTGTACGAGGGTGCGGGGATCAAGCCCACGTGGACCGCCGGTTCGATCGTGGACGAGCAGGTCGAGAAGATCCGCGAGCAGGTCGGCGACGCGCAGGTCATCTGCGCACTGTCCGGCGGCGTGGACTCTTCCGTGGCCGCGGCCCTCGTGCACAAGGCTGTCGGCGATCAGCTGACCTGCTTCTTCATCGATCACGGCCTGCTGCGCGCGGGCGAGCGCGAGCAGGTTGAGAACGACTACGCGCGCGGCATGGGCATCCGCGTCATCACCTGCGACGAGTCCGAGCGCTTCCTGTCCGCCCTGGCCGGCGTCACCGAGCCCGAGGCGAAGCGTAAGATCATCGGCCGTGAGTTCATCCGTTCCTTCGAGGCCGCCCAGAAGCAGGTCATCGAAGAGGTTGGCGCCGCCGGCGGCGAGGTGAAGTTCCTCGTCCAGGGCACGCTGTACCCCGACGTCGTCGAGTCCGGCGGCGGCGAGGGCGCGGCCAACATCAAGAGCCACCACAACGTGGGTGGCCTGCCCGAGGATATGACCTTCGAACTGGTCGAGCCCCTGCGCACCCTGTTCAAGGACGAGGTGCGCGCGGTCGGCCGCGAGCTGGGCCTGCCCGACTACCTGGTGAACCGTCAGCCCTTCCCGGGCCCGGGCCTGGGCATTCGCATCATCGGCGAGGTTACGCGCGAGCGCCTGGACATCCTGCGCGCCGCCGACCTGATCGCCCGCGAGGAGCTCACGGCGGCCGGACTGGATCAGGAGATCTGGCAGTGCCCGGTCGTCCTGCTCGCCGACGTTCGTTCCGTGGGCGTCCAGGGTGACGGCCGCACCTACGGCCACCCGATCGTGCTGCGCCCCGTGTCCTCCGAGGACGCGATGACGGCTGACTGGACGCGCCTGCCCTACGACGTCCTGGCTCGCATCTCGACCCGCATCACCAACTCGGTGCCCGAGGTCAACCGCGTCGTCCTCGACGTGACCTCCAAGCCCCCGGCCACCATCGAGTGGGAGTGACGCTCATACCGAGCTGAGCTCGCAGACTGATAGCCCCGGCCTCGTCATGAACTGCCTCCCGTTTCTTGGACATCGAAATTGAAGTCCAAGAAACGGGAGGCTTTTCGTGTCTGTGGATCTGGGGTTGAGGCATGATCGTTTGCTTCGGGAGCAGGCGGTGGAGATGTTTGCGAGGGGATTTGGCTATGGTTTGAGCGCCAGGAGGCTTGGTGTGTGTGCCGAGACTGTGAGAGAGTGGCAGAAGATGTTCCGCGTGATCGGGAGGGGTGGGCTTCTTGTCATGGGAGTAAAGCGGGCGAGATACGACTATGAGACCAAGGTCGCCGCAGCGAGGGCTATGGTTGACGGTGGGGTGAGTAAGCCTGAGGCGATGGTGCGTTTCGGTATTGCGAGCGCGACACCGTTGAAGCAGTGGTGCAGGCTGTCCCGGTCTGGGAGATCTAGTCGTCCTCAAGCGAGTACCTGCCAAAGACGCCACGGCTGCCTGTCCAGCTAAAAACCTGATTGCGAAAGATTCAACATGCCTCAAACCTTGCATGAGCGCGTTTACCACACCAGCAGCGGCAATGTCTTCTATTGGATAGACGCTTCTGCTGACACGGACGCACCGTGGCTTGTATTTCTTCCTGGTCTCACTGCCGACCACACCATGTTCGACGCGCAGATGGCGTATTTCTCAGGTAAGGCAAACTGCCTGGTATGGGATGCTCCTGCACATGGGAAGTCGCGCCCATATCCGCTTGACTTCTCCATGGACGATTGCGCCCGTATTTTGCACGCAATTTTGGAGGCTGAGAGCATCAAAAACCTCGTGCTTGTGGGCCAGTCGGTCGGCGGCTACGTTGCACAGGCGTTCATCGACCTCCATCCGAGAGAAGCTGCCGGCTTCGTCTCCATTGATTCAGCGCCGCTCAAGAGGAAGTACTACTCGACGTGGGAGGTCAAAGCGCTGCGCCATACCAAGGGGATGTACCAGTTTGTGCCCTGGTCGTGGCTGAAGGTGCTGGGATCGTGGGGCGTGGCAACAACCGCCCAGGGGAAGGCCGGCATGCGTTCCTTCATCGAGAGCTACGCCAAGGAGGAGTATGTGGAGCTCGCCGCGCACGGCTACAAGATGCTCGCCGATGCTGTTGAATCTAGGCGCGCTTACAACATTGACTGTCCGGCGCTCTTGCTCTGCGGGGAGAAGGACCATGCTGGCGATGTCAAAGTGTTTAACCGTAAATGGGCTGCTGGTGAGAAGATCCCTCTCGTGTGGATACCTGGAGCAGGGCATAACTCGAATGTTGATAATCCTAGCTTTGTGAACAGTAAGATTGAGCAACTCATGGTTGCGCTGAAATAGTGTTGGGTAACTGCAGCCTCTTCTTGCACATTTTCGTTAGCACGATGAGCGACATTTGTAGATCCACATTGCGTTCTATGTGGTTACTTCCTTCTCTTTAGAGTATATTTCCCCAGATCATCGCCAACACTCTTCGCTCGGGATTTGTTACTCTCGGGTCGGGGAGCGGCCCACCCCGTCGGCACCCCTTTCATCCATGTAGTCAGTTGCGCACAACCGAACTGCGTTTCCGCAGGTCAAAGCTATCACTCTTCGGTCGGACGAAAATACTCTTCTCAAGTGACTACATCGCATGTAGTCAGTGCTGACTACAGGGTGACTACACGGCTCTCTCAATGAAAGAGTAAAAGGAATCCCAGCTCACCTGCCCCGCTGACTACACGGAAACGGGCTATGCGACAATCGAGTGGGAGTAGTACTTCCGCATTGGTGCTGTGAATTCAGCATGAGGGACCCCTGAATTAATGGCTTCGGGGGTCCCTTGCATATTGGCGATTACCCAACTGGGAGTAGTCATTCTCATGCGCATGCTCTGTTTGTTCAAGGAAAGATCGGGATAGATCTACTCGAGTACATGCACGCGAAAAATGCTTGATCCAAGTGGAGTAGGAGTGTGCCCTCAGTTTTTGTGTGCGGTGATCGCAAACTGAAGGGGCAGACGTTCGGGGTGCTCACGAAGATGCCATCCGCCAGTGGAATCTTGTTCCATAAGTTCGGGCCACGGGCACCAGGCAGCGCGCGGGGTCTCTTCAAGCTCATCAATCACCAGCCCAGCGTTGATGAGAGCAGTGACGATCTGGCCAAGGGAATGATTCCACTGGTGGTTCGTTGTGTGAGTAATCCGCGGCGCACCGGGGGAGTCCACGTAGCTTGAATCGTCATCCCACGTCATCGGAGCGTCCTGCTCGAAGTATGGCTGCTCGATCTTGAGCCCGTCGGAAATATCCTCCCCGATTGTCATGAACATCGGATGGTCATCGCGGATGAAGAAAGTGCCGCCCGGCTTGAGCAGGGAAGCGATGACTTGCGCCCATCGGGCGATATCGGGCAGCCAACACAGGACGCCGATCGAGGTGTACACCAGATCGAAGTTTCCAGACACTGCTTGGCGCGCGTCGTACACGTTCGCGTGAACGAACTCCACGTCAGCGCCTGCGCGCTCGGCGATGCTGCGTGCGTGGGCAAGTGAGGCCTCGGACAAATCGAGGCCAATGACGCGCGAGGCCCCGCGGCGCGCAAACCCGATCGTGTCCGTTCCAAGGTGGCACTGCAGGTGGATAACATCTTTGCCGGTGAGATCGCCGAATCGTTCGATATCTTGGGCCAGTTCAGAGCTAATGGCCGTCGGGTCCTCGAGAAGGCGCTGGTAGTCGTAGTAGTTGCCAGCCATGTGCAGCTCGGCGCGGTCGTCCCAGTTGCGTTCGTTATCGGAAAACCACTGCGCTTTCCTGCTTGTTTCAGTCATTTAGTCATTGTATGCCGGTGGGATTTTGGTGCGCGGCGCCTGCAGAGGGTTTGCGTGTTTTGTCCGCACTACGCAACTGCAGGTATGGATCAGGAGATCTGGCAGTGCCCGGTCGTCCTGCTCGCCGACGTTCGTTCCGTGGGCGTCCAGGGTGATGGCCGCACCTACGGCCACCCGATCGTGCTGCGCCCCGTGTCCTCCGAGGATGCGATGACGGCCGACTGGACGCGCCTGCCCTACGACGTCCTGGCCCGCATCTCCACGCGCATCACCAACTCGGTGCCCGAGGTCAACCGCGTCGTCCTCGACGTGACCTCCAAGCCCCCGGCCACCATCGAGTGGGAGTAGGAAGATAGGGCTTTGACCTGCGCTTTTAAGTGCTGCAACGTGCCGCTGAGTTTCGTTTCGTATGCGACTCACGGCAAAGCCGCCTGATCGGCCAGGGGTTTTCTCAGCGTCTTGCGCGGGTGTCCGCGCAAAGCCCACAAGCCCCGCACCGCGCCGCGCCTCCAGCGCCTGGTCAAGGCTAGTGCGCCGGGGCAGGTGTGGGCCATTGATTTCCAGTTCGATTCGGATTGGAGGGGGCGTGTCTTGAAGGTCTGTATCGTCGTTGATGAGTTCACGCGCCAGCACCTGGCTTTGCGCGTTGAGCGGCGTATGGGAGCCGTCGACGTGATCGAAATGCTTGACCTGGCTGTCCTAACCCATGGGGCACCCCAGGTGCTGCGCGCCGATAACGGGCTCGAATTCATCGCCGCAGGCGTGGGACGCTGGGACAGCGAGCACGACACGCTCCAAGCATTCATACCCCCGGGCCAGCCGTGGCATAACGGATTCGTGGAGTCCTTGCACAACCGCATGCGCGACGAACTCCTCGAGGACAACATGTTCGAGGACCTCGATCACGCGCGCGCCCTGATCAGCGCCTGGTCGCGCCGCTACAATGAAGAGTACCCCCACAGTGCGCTGGGCTGGCTCTCACCCAACCAATACGCACGCCAATGGGCACAACACCACCAATAACAACCAACAACCCTCAACACACCTGGTCCACAAAACCAGACCAGGCCAATTGGAGTGATCTCGTTGATCAACGACGTAATCAAACCGACTATCGGCGAGCTATTCTCTACGGACTCACCCCTCATGTTTAATGTGCCTCGCTACCAGCGCGAGTACACCTGGGCCAAGCGCGACTGGGAGAACCTCTTCGACGACATTTCCGACAATGACAAGGGTTATTTCCTCGGCTCTATCATCGTCATCGACCATGGCTACAATGCGGAAAAGGGCGTGACCCAATGCGAGCTTATCGACGGCCAGCAGAGGCTCACCACCGTCAGTTTGCTGCTTGCTGCACTGTACGACCAGCTCAGCAAGCACAAAGATGATGCCGAGGAGGACGAAGATGAGGTCAACGTCGAACTCATCAACCTCAAGAACCGCCTCATCATGAAGAAGTCCAAGGGGCAGACGCGCGTGGTTCCCCAGGTCCAAGGCCAGAACCTCCAAGACTACAGGGCTCTCATGGGAGAGCGGGTCTCCAATCAAATTAAGGACAAGAGGCCCAAGTACGCAGGCAACAGGAAGATCTATAAGGCATACGCATACTTCGAGTCCCGACTAGAGGCCATGGTCGAAGCGCCTGAGAGAACCCACCCGAACAACGCCTACGAGGCCTTCAGCAACTTCCTCGACAAAGTGCTTTCCGCAGTGATAGTCCAGATCAGCGTTTCCAACGCATCCGAGGCCTATACCCTGTTCGAGTCCCTTAACAATAGGGGCCAGGCCTTGAGCGCGGTTGACCTCATCAAGAACACCCTGCTCTCCAGCTTTAAGGACGCAACCGAGGAGGACCTGGACGACCACTTCAACCAGTGGCAGCGCATGCTCTCCCTGCTTGGAGAGGACTACAAGACTCAGGAGCGCTTCTTCAGACAGGCATACGCTGCGTTCAGGCGAGAGGTGAACAAGCCGTTCATCACCGGAACCGCTCAGTACCCTCTCGGAGCCGTAGCAACCAGGTCAAACCTCCTCCACATCTACGAGAAGCAGATTAAGAACGATGCAGCCGGCATGCTCGATTGGTTGCTCAAGAACGCGGAGGAGTACACGAAGATCGCGCTTGTGGACACGGATGGCATCTCTGGCGACTTGGAAGAGTCGCTTATGAACCTTTCAAGGATTCAGGGCGTTCCCTCGTATGTGCTCCTGCTCCACTTGATGCGGAGAGCGGACAGCCTTTCGCTCACGGATCAGCATCTGGTCCAGGTAAATGATCTTTTGGTCAAGTTCTTCGTAAGGCGTAACCTTACCGACGCTCCTCCAACGCGCGACCTTACCAGGATCTTCATCAACATCGTTGAGGGCATCGAAGATGAAAAGAAAACTGGTGACGATCTCGTGCAGTTCGTGCGCGCCAAGCTTCTGGCGGTCTCGGCAGACGATAATCGATTTGCTGAGATGCTTGCTGGCCCGCTTTATGAATCCAATCCTGACACGGCTAGGTTCATTTTGACGAGCTTGGCTACGCCGTCGGTTACCAAGGAGATGAAGGGCCTTTGGGAGCGCGTTCCTTCTGGTACATACGTTTGGACTATCGAACACGTTCTTCCCCAGGGGAAGAACCTACCTGACGCTTGGGTCACCATGATTGCCGGTGGAGACAAGGCGCTCGCCGCCCAGATTCAGAACGATCATGTCCATGAGCTCGGCAACCTAACTTTGACTGGTTACAACTCAACCTTGAGCAATCTTTCCTTCCAGGAAAAGAAGCTCAGGAAGGATAAAGATGGCAACTCTGTTGGCTACCTCAACGGCTTGAATATCAACTCCGATATTGCTTCAAGAAACGATTGGGACGAAGCAGCAATCACAGCGAGAACAGCGAAACTCGTTAAAGAAGTAATCCAACTGTTCACGCTATAGAGGTTAGGGGAGGGTTTGCAATGACCGCTCTACCCCGCCCTGCCCCGACAAATCTTCAGGCGGTTTGGAGGTCTCACACCTGCTGTGCAACGCCGTTTGAGTCCATCGTGGGGCGATAGGCGTAGCGCTCGAGACCATCGAACGTGGGAGTCTTGGGTCGCATGTCGAAGGGGAGGCCTCCGACTTCGATCGACTTCGCGAGGAACATGTTGATTGCGTCGAGAGGCTAATTCCCCAGCGCGCATAGACGGCTGCGGCATCGGCCTTGATCTGAGGTCGAATTCTGGCCATAATTATGGCTAAGACTGAAAGGGGTAGTATGTCGACACTGACGATGGGGCTTGCCGAGGCGAAGAACAATTTTTCGCGAGTGACAGCAGAGGTGAATAGGATGGGGAAGCCTGTCACGATCCTCAAGAACAACAGGCCGTGGGTAGTCATTCAACCGGCGCAGCAGTCTGAGAGTGCTGTCGATGTCGCTGTTGACTTCATGGATGCCTACGCGGACGTGTTTGAAGAGCTCGCGAAGTGAACGCTTTCGCGTTTTCTCAGGATGACGTATGCGCCATCCATTCGGCTGCGATTGCTCGCTTCGGTGGTCTTGATGGCGTTCATGATGCCTCGCGTGGGGTAGGGTTCGTCGTAGCGAAGCGGAGGCCATTGATCAAGGAGGATGGCACGTGGATCTGCTCGAATACATGCGCTCACAAAACGACATGACGCAGGCTGAATGGGAACGCACCTTCGAGGAAGAGGCCAAGGAGATCCTCGTCCTGCTCGCCGGCGGTAGCGGGGCCGGCAAGATGAACGGATTCTGGGACGTCTCGCACTACTTCATTGCGTATGTGGACTGCCAGACCGGTGCACTGCACACGGGTGACGGCCGGATAGTCTATCCCGTCAGCGACGAGGAAAGCGATGCCGGAGGAATCCTCGATCGCTTCCGTCGGGAGGCGGTGTACCGCCTCAAGGCGCGCAAGAGGATTCCGCACAAGATTCCCGAGGGTGTGAGCGCCTCCTCGCAGAACCGCCTCCTGGTCGTGGAGCTCCTCGAAGAGAATCCTCCGTGTCCTGCACTGGACGAGGTCCTGGCTGAGTATCGCAGGCCGGTAGTCCTCAACGACGAGGAGCTGGGCGAGCTCTCCCTCGACAAGGACCTCGACATGTTCGAGGGAGGCATCTCGTGGCGGGGTGAGGACATCGACATCTCTCTGGAGGTTGATTCGTCCAGCGAAGACACCTGGACTGCTGCCGTGGCCGCCATGAAGCAGATGATGACCGATCAAGACCGGTGGGATCGCGACATGCGGGCGTTCGCCGCGCGGGAGCTCACACAGCTTGCGTGTGAATGGCGTGAGTCAGCCGACGAGGAGGTCCCCGAGATCACCGAAGAGAGCTTCGCGCAGCGGATCGAACTCACTAGTATCGCGATGGATCCGGACGGCTCGTTCTCCGCCTACTTCGATGACGACGATATGTTCTTCGGGCACTGCGTCGTGGTGTACGGAACCCTGGCCGATGGGGTGGCCTCGGCGGTGATGGCGGGTTAGACGTCCTGAGCGCTCGCTGCAGTGGCGCTATCGAGTCGATGTGGAGGCATCAGCGGGCACATTGCACGAAAAACGCCAGGGAAGAGAATGCTAACGAGGCCTACCCCGCCAAGCAGGGTGGCCTCGTTATGTGCGCGTAGTCCGCGAGGGAATCAAATGACGCAATCGTGGGTCGCGCTTGGGTGCGCAGGGAATGTGACTACTTCTGGCCCTCCACGTCGGGCACGTATGCCAGGAAGCCCGCCAGGACCTCGTCGTTGTGCTCGAAGAACGGCTTTCCCTTGTCGAGGGAATTGATCTGAGCCATGTCCTCGTCCGTCAGCGCGAAATCGAAGAGGTCGATGTTGTCCGTGATGTGCGAGGGTGTCTTCGAGCCCGGGATGACGACGTGCCCCTGCTGGATGTGCCAGCGCAGCAACACCTGGGCGGGGGACTTGCCGTACTTCTCCGCGAGGCCCTGGATGAGGGGTTCGGTCATGATCGAGTCGTTGCCGCGTCCGCCCAGCGGGTACCACGCCTGCAGTGCGATGTTGTGCTCCCCCAGGAGCGCCTTGAGTTCGGTCTGCGGGAAGTAGGGGTGGCACTCGACCTGGTTGATGGTGGGGACGACCTCGCACTCGTCGAGGATTCGCTGCGTCTGGGCGACATCGAAGTTCGACAGGCCGATCGCGCGAATCTTGCCTTCCTGGTGCGCCTTCTCGAGGATGCGGTATCCCGCGACCGTGTCGCCGGCGGGCTGGTGCAGGATCATCAGATCGATGTAGTCCGTGCCCAGGCGCTCGAGGGTTTCGTCGACGGCGGTGGCGCGTTCGAAGAACGAGGGCCAGAGCTTCGTCTCGAGGAAAATCTCCTCGCGCGCCTTGGAAGACGCGCGCATGCCGCGCCCGACGGCGCGCTCGTTCACGTAGACGTTCGCCGTGTCGATCAGCGTGTAGCCGTTGTCGAGCGCGTAGGTGACCGCCGACTGGGCATCGTCCGGCTCCAGCAGGTAGGTGCCGAGGCCGACCTGGGGAATAGTGACGCCGTTGTTCAGGGTGATGTGGTCCATGTGAACTCCTTTGTTATCGTGAGCGGCGTGCGATGGCTCGGCAGTGTGGCGCTGAACCGTGCTGACGCTGCTGACTGCCAGCGTATTCCTATTCCAGGTTGGTTTGTATGGTGGTGGGTGTATCTGGACGTGTGATGTGCTGCTGTTTGTGGTGACAGTGTCGTGATTCCATGGTTCTGCTGTTGACGTGAGACTGGGCGACCCTATACTGAACACTGTTCATTAAGGATTGTCGCAGCTCGCAAGACAGTAGGATTTCGTGCCCAAACAAGTGATCGACCCGGAGAAACTGGTCAGCCAGGCCTACGCCATCGCCTCGCGCGACGGTATCTCCGCGCTCTCCGTGCGCAAGGTCGCCACCGCGTGCGGCATCGCGGTCGGCTCGGTCTACGGCTACTTCCCGACCAAGGCGGACCTGACGGCCGCCGTGCTCACCCGCTTCTTCGAAGAGAACCTCTCCGACGAGCTGTGCGCCGTGCGCCCCGGCGAATGTTTCACCTCCTACGTGCGGCGATTTCGCGAGGCCCTGTGCGCCGCGCGCGTCGGCATGAGCGTCGACTGGTTCGCGGAGATGCGCCGCCTTCCCAGCGGCGAACAGGAAGCCCTTGAGGCCGTGCGTGCTCCCATGCTCACCCACATTGAGCGCGGGCTCGGGCGCGTCCTCGACGCGGACGAGGCCGTGGATCGCTGCCGGCTCGTCGGCTCCATGAACGCCCGGGCCCTGTGTCGCTACGTGCTGCGCAGTATTTTCGCTTCGCTCATGGATGGCGGCGAGTGTGAGACGCTGTTCGCCCTCCTCGACGCCGCCCTGTATGACGACACCGCAGACGAAAAGGAAACAAAATAATGAGTCGATTCCGCATCATGAAGCAGTCCCTGATTGCCGTCGCCGGCATCGTCTGGCTGCTCGCCGGCCTGAACGTCGCAATCCTGGGCGTGCGCGCGGCCATCGACCTGCGCGGCCTTGCCGCGCTCGTCCTCGTTGCGCTCGCGGGCGGTGCCATCACCATCTTCTGCGCCTTCCACCCCATGTTCAGCAAGCTCGTGAAAAAGAACGCCCAACGCATCGCCGACCTGGAGGGGGAGCGCCACCACGTCGTCCGCTTCTTTGATCGCAAGAGCTACCTGATGATGGCGATCATGATGTCGTTTGGTATCGGCATGCGCGCCGCAGGACTCTTCCCCGACTGGTTCATCGCCTTCTTCTATACGGGCCTCGGCCTCGCCCTGACCCTGGCGGGCGTCAGCTACATTGCGCGGGGCGCGCGCGGCCGCGCCTGGGCGTTTCACGGGACCAACTGAGCGTTTCACGCTTTCTCAGCCAAGGCCTCGTCAATGGGCGAGGCCGTCGCGCCCCCAGTGCTGCTGCTTCGTGTGTCCGCTGTGAGTGCTGCACTGTCCATGTTGGTGGCGGTGCTAGTGTGACCCTGTTTGAGTGACCCGCAAAATATGGATAGCGCATGAACTTCTATACCCTCGACTACATTGTGTCGCACCAGAGTTTGGACGCGACACGGCGTCTAGCTGCGATCATCGTCTTGCTCGTTGTGGCTCTCGCTTTTAGTGCCCTGTATTTGCATAACCGGGTGAAAACTCGCTGGCGTGACGCGGGCATTGGGCTCCTCGTGTTTTCGCTCGTCCTGCTGGGAATCCAGACCGAGCAATACCTGAAGGTCAGCGATCAGCAGTCGCAGGCGCAGCTGCTCGTGGGCTTCATGGAGGGTGTCGCCGTCGATCACGGTGTCCAGGCGCGTGATGTCATGGTGAATAAGACGTCCCTGCAGGACGGGATGATCGTGCGCTTTAACGAGGAGGACTACACCGTCCACCTCAATAATGACAGCAATTCCTTCACTCTTGAGCGCACGCACATCATCGACCATGGCGTCTACGTGAATGGGGAGCACTGACATGGACTTCTACACGCTGACGGCTATCAAGTTCGCGCTCGGTATCCTCACGATGCTGCTCCAGATCAACATCCTGGGAAAGCGCGACTTCTCACTGAATACGCCTCTCAATCAGGTGCAGAACTACGTGCTGGGTGGCATTATCGGCGGCGTTATCTATAACTCGTCGGTGACGGTGCTCCAGTTTCTGATCATTATTTTGATTTGGTCACTCGTTGTTATCGCGACGAAAATCCTGATCGATAGCAGTAAAGCCTTTAAGAAGCTTGCGGCCTGTCAGCCCGAGCTGATCGTTCGTGATGGTGAAGTGGATATTGCCCGCTGTGCGAAGGTGGGAATGACCGCGGAGGGACTCAGTCGGAGCCTGCGTGAGCAGAAGATTGCCAGTATGGGCGATGTTGTTGCGGCGATCATGGAAACTAATGGGTCGTTGACGATTCGTGTGCGCGGTGACGGGAGTAGTCGCTCGCTCCTGCCGCTCGTGACCGACGGTCAGCTCGTGCCCGACGGTCTCCTTCTCGCCGGCAAAGATAAAGCGTGGATCAAGGAGGAGCTCAAGAAATTGGGGTATTCCTCGGTCAAGCAGGTGTTCCTGGGGTCAAGTCCTGTGGAGTGGTGTAATCGTTTTGTGTCCTTCGGGGTGGGTTATGCGCTGAGTTGGAGTGTGGGTT
>NZ_JASONN010000337.1:0-267 GCF_030217285.1 Pauljensenia sp. UMB3104
TGGATATTATCGTCAATGCTAGAAATGCCGAGATTCACCCTAACTTCCGCGAATACGTAGAAGAGAAGGTATCGAAAGTAACCCAGTTCTATCCCCGCGCCCAGCGCGTGAACGTTGAACTAAACCACGAACGTAATCCGCGTCAGGCAGACACTGCCGAGCGTATTGAACTTACCGTTCACGGCAAGGGGCCGGTTATTAGGGCGGAGGCATCCTCGTCTGACCGCTACGCTGCCGTAGATATTGCGGCAGGGAAGCTGTACGAGC
>NZ_JASONN010000338.1:0-267 GCF_030217285.1 Pauljensenia sp. UMB3104
TGTGCCAAGGAGACCTCAAGATCACGCGACGCGGTCGTCATGAGGCGGCGGGAACGGAGGCAAAAACTTCGTGGTGCGCGATGTCGGTCGTCCACCGGGAAGTCGGCCAGATGACGGCCTGAACGGTGCCCACAACCGACGACACCGGGACGTAGGGCGACTGCCCAGAACCCATGTGATAGCGCGAATCAGCGGAATTCGAACGATTGTCACCCATCACCCACAGGTGTCCCTCGGGAACGACCACGTCGAAGGTACGTTCACCGC
>NZ_JASONN010000339.1:0-267 GCF_030217285.1 Pauljensenia sp. UMB3104
TCTTAGCTTATGGGAATATGCTACGCAAGAGCGAAGGTGATTTTGAAAATACAGTCGAGAAAACGAAGAAGCTCAATGATACAGCAGTAGAATACATCAATGGGATTGAAGTTATCAAGGTTTTTGGAAAAGAGAAATTTTCTTACGATAAATTTGTCAGGGCTGCCAAAGAAGGAGCTGATTGCTTTATTGAATGGATGCGTAAATGCGTAGTTGAAATGGGCATTGTTACAGCTTTCTTGCCGTCTGGTTTGCTTTTCTTACTCC
>NZ_JASONN010000340.1:0-266 GCF_030217285.1 Pauljensenia sp. UMB3104
GGTTCCGGACATTGCGTGGACCGCTGAAGAGGATGCCACTGCGTCCGTCACCGCCGAGGCCCCCGCGCCCACCCCGGCTCCGGCTACCACCGCTGCGGCAGATCAGTCCGACTCCGCCGCTTCCCGCTCGGAGTCCCGCGGTGACGCCACCTCCGACACCTCTGCCCGTCAGGCCAGCCTGAACGCGGCTGGCGGCGACATTGTCTCCGTCGCCCTCGGCCTGACCGGTATCCCCTACGTCTACGGTGGCGAGTCCCTCGCGGGCC
>NZ_JASONN010000341.1:0-266 GCF_030217285.1 Pauljensenia sp. UMB3104
GGGGCGCTTCGCGTCCTCCGCAGCCCTCCTCGACGGGTGGGTCATGCAGCGGGTGCGCGTGCACGGCAAACACATGTTCATCGGTTTCGTCCCGCCCATCGACGGTGAGACGTATGAGGCCGGGGTGGCCCTCCTGGAGGGCGCCGCGGCCGGCAGCGGGGAGCCGATCCTCGGCGAGGACGCTCCCTGGCCGGACCGGTGGGTGCACATCCACCTGGGCCTGTACGGCTGGTGGCGCTTCAACGGTGACGAGACCGTCGTCGACG
>NZ_JASONN010000342.1:0-266 GCF_030217285.1 Pauljensenia sp. UMB3104
CGTGGTGGGCGCCCACGCGGCGCAGAATGCGGCCGTGCTGGGAGGACGTCGCCTTCACCCAGATCGAGGAAATGCCCATGTCGACGAGGTTTGCGGTGATGAGCACCGCCGCCTCCAGCGAGGAACCCACGCCGACGACGGCGCTGCGGAACTCGCGCGCGCCCAGCTGTTCGAGGAAGCCGTCCTTCTCCATCTCGATGTAGTCGACCATGCGGCCACCCACCAGGTGCGCCGTGCGCTTGCCGGCGTCCAGGTCGGGGTAGACG
>NZ_JASONN010000343.1:0-266 GCF_030217285.1 Pauljensenia sp. UMB3104
ATCTTGCTCAGCACTTTGGGTGCTTCGAGAATTTGTTCGAGCAGGACGTAGAGCAAGATTTCACCTAACCCCATGCCGTCTTGTTGTGAACGCATCCGGTTTACCGCGTCGAGAGCAACTTCTTCGAGATCGTCTCGCTGTTTGTAGCCTTCGTATTCGGCGCGGGAGAAGACGTAGCGTCCAACGTTGCGTTTGAGGAACTTGACGAGGGCCGTGTGGTCGAAGCGGTTGTTTTGGATAGACAGATGGAACAGGCGTAACTGTTC
>NZ_JASONN010000344.1:0-266 GCF_030217285.1 Pauljensenia sp. UMB3104
GCTGCGGCCTGTTCGATGGTGGAGCGGGAAATGCCGCCGTCCACCTGGATCCACACATCCAAGCCGGCTGCTTCAATAGCGCGCCGAGTGCGGGTGACTTTCGGCATCATCGTTTCGATGAAGCTCTGCCCGCCGAATCCCGGCTCCACGGTCATGATGAGGATCATGTCGAACTCGTTGAGGATGTCCACGAAGGGGGCGATGTCTGTCGCGGGCTTGAGAGCCAGGCCGGCGCGTGCACCGATGCGGTGCAGTTCGCGTGCCAG
>NZ_JASONN010000345.1:0-265 GCF_030217285.1 Pauljensenia sp. UMB3104
TGGCTTTCCTGACGTCGTCGGTGTTGGCTCGGCTGATAGTAAGGCAGCTGGTAGTTTAGGGGCGAAATGAGGGTGATAGTGTTGGGCGAGTGGGAGTAGATTTTAGTAGTGGTTTCTTCAGAGACGGCAGTGGTGCTGAAGCTTTTCTTGATGAGCTCAAAGCGTTCTGTGAGCTGCTTGTCGATGATGAGGTTGTGGTTGATGCGGCAAGGGAGCAGTGTCTTTTTTACAGCAAATGGCAAGGGTTGCCAGCATACAAGCTTCA
>NZ_JASONN010000346.1:0-265 GCF_030217285.1 Pauljensenia sp. UMB3104
GTTGGGGACTGGACGCTTGTTAGTCCGGTCCCCTCTGTTGAAGTGGGGAAAACACTTACTGCCTACCAGGCGGCGCTTGCTACCGCCACGCAGCGCACTATTGATAGCGGTAACGCTGATAAAGCCACCGAGTACACGGTCGAAGCCCTGAATGAGGCTGGTCTGGACCCTGATTTGAACTTGACTGGGCTGTTACTCGATAAGAACACTGTGGACGCGGCGGTAAAGGCTGGCATCCCGGCAGTGGTTTTGGATATGGCCGTAC
>NZ_JASONN010000034.1:0-12947 GCF_030217285.1 Pauljensenia sp. UMB3104
GCCATCAACATCGTGGCGATCCTGATTGGCGCCCTGCTCTTCATGGCGCTCTTCGCGGGCGCGGACTGGCTGATCCGTAAGGCGTCCCGGCGCTGACGGTCTGTTCATCTCCCAGACATGGTCTCGTCCGAGGCCGCTAGAGTGAGACTATGAGCAACGAGCCGGGGCTTGTCCCTGAACTTACCGTCACCGATTACGAGGCATCGCGCCGTTTTTGGTGCGACCTCGTCGGTTTTTCCCTTTGCTATGAGCGGCCTGAGGAAGGATTCGGCTACCTCGTCCTGGGTAACGCGCACCTGATGCTCGACCAGATCGACCAGGGTAGGACGTGGGCGACAGGTCCCCTTGAGTTCCCCCTTGGTCGGGGTATCAACTTCGAGGTTCAGGTCGACAATCTGGACGGTACGTTACAGCGCATCGCAGAGGCAGGATGGCCGATCTTCGTCGAACCCGAAGAGAAGTGGTACCGGGCGGGCGACGTAGAGATCGGCGTCCGGCAGTTCCTCATCCAGGACCCCGACGGATACCTTGTGCGGCTCCAGCAGGAGCTTGGAGAGAGGCCCGCGCGGCGAGGATAACTCGGACGGCGGGGCAATATCGATTCTAAGTCGGAATGGTGGCTGCCCCTCTTGAGGTGAGAGGATGCTACTGCTCCTCTCCGGGTGTAACTCTCAGCTCTTTGAGACCTCTTGTGTTGTGTGGGCGGGGTCTTCGCACTACAGTTGTAATCAACCGATTACAACAAAGGGGAGAATATGAAGATTCTTGTCATTCAGGGCAGCCCTGACGAGGGAAGCTACTCGCATGAGCTCGCAACGGCTTACGCTGATGAGGCGCGTAGCGCCGGGCATGACGTGCGCATGATTGACCTGGCGACAGAGGATTTTGATCCCGTTCTGCGCTACGGATACCGCCAGCACATGGAGGACGAAAGCGGTCCCAAGCGGTATCAGGAGTACATAGCCTGGGCCGATCACCTCGTGTTCAGCTTCCCGATTTGGTGGTCTGCTGAACCGGCGATTCTGAAAGGTTTCCTTGATCGCACTCTCACGCCGGGATTCGGGTACCGGTATGTCGACGGTAAGAGCCAGGGCCTGCTGAAAGATAAGACCGCGGCACTCATCGTTACCTCCCGTGCTCCTTCGTTTATCTACCGCATCTTCGGTGGTCTGATCTGGCGGTGGAAGAGTATGGTCCTGGGCTTCGTGGGGATTCGCTTAACCAAATCTCTGATGCTTGGCCGCATTGAGCAGGATGTTGATACTCCTGCTTACCGCGCTGCGTTTGTCGAGACAGTTCGAGCTTACGCGCGCGGATAGACTGTCCATATCGCCGAGATTGGGAGGAACAGGAATGGCCGCGACTCGTATGCCAGCCAATGAACGCAAGGCGCTCATGCTGGAGGCTGCTGTCCGTGTGTTTGCGCGGGTTGGCTACGCCGCGGCCACGACTGACTCGATCGCGCGCGAGGCAGGCGTCAGTCAGGCGTATGTCGTGCGTTTCTTCCGGTCGAAGGAAACACTTTTCGAGGAGGCTGCTACGTATGTTGTTGAGCAGCTGTGTCGACGTTTTGCTGAGGCGCCCGTAGCGGCGGATTCTACCGATGCTGAACGTCGGGAATTGCTAGGGGACATGTACGCGGAGATCGTGAAAGACCACGACACATTCATGATGATCGTGCGCCTATTCATGATGGGATCCGATCCGCGCTTCGGGCAACTCTCCCGCGATAGCTTTGCACGTGTGTACCGCGTCCTGCGAGAAGACGTCGGGATGGATGCGCAACAGGCTAGGCTCTTCCTCTCCCACGGTTTGTTGATGAACCTCGTGCTATCGCTGCGTCTGTGGGAAGGCGAGAGAGTTTTGTCGGATGAGATCCTCGGATTCCTCGGGAAAGGACGCGCGGAGACTATGTATTCACTGCATGACGCGCCTGGTTCCTCGAATGATGAAGGATCTATCTCACCCCGACGGTGATCGTCGCCAGGGCGACGCGGTTCGCCTCGTCCGAGGCGGGCACGTCCACGAGGGCCACGATGCGCCAGTCCATGTCCTCCTCCGAGTCGAACAGGGTCTGCGTCGCCAGCCAGAACGTGCCCGGCGCAGCCTGATCCAACGCGTCCGCGATCGCCTCGATGCGCGCCACCTGGGCGCGCTCGAAATCAGAGGAAACCACAGCGGGGGCCAGCTCCAGCACGTCCTCGCGGGTCGGGGCCTCGTTTAGGGAACACAGTGACAGGGCGCGCGCACGCTGGTCGATGCCGATCCACTCGTGCTCCGCCCAGTAACGCTCCAGCGCCGCGTCCCACTCGTCCTTGCCCCACGGTGCGACCACCGGGGTGCGCGAGGCCTCGTCCAGGCGCGCCAAGGCCTCAACGTTGTCGCGGCTCATCGCCTCCACGCGCTCGAACAGGGCACCACGGATCGTCGTGCGGAACGCGTGACGGTTCGCGCTGAAGGGAACGGTGCCGTCCTCCCGCGCGCCGAACGCCAGTTCCGCGCCCTCCGTGCCCACTCCCTCGGCCTCCGGGGAGAAGGCCTGACCCGTGGACATGGCCTCCCACTCGTCCAGCAGCGAGGAGTCCACCGCGCGGATCAGCGCGGACAGCCAGGCAATAATCGAACGCAGCTCGTCCGTCATCAGCTCGTCCGGCACGATCTGGCGAAGCGCCCGGTACGCGTCCGTCAGGTAGCGCAACACGATGCCCTCGGAGCGGCCCACGTCGTAGCGGCCCACGATCCCCGTGAACGTCAGCGCGTTCTCGATCATCTCGCGAACGACCGACTTCGGGGAAATCTCCTGATCCTCGATCCACGGGTTCGCGTGCAGGTACACGGCGAACGCGTCGCCCAGCAGATCGGCCAGCGGGCGCGGCCACGTCACATCTTCCAGGGCGGCCATGCGCTCGTCGTACTCCATGCCCTGCGCCTTCATCGCGGCCACGGCCTCGGCGCGCGCCGCCTTCTCCTGCGCGAACAGGAGCGGACGCGGATCCTCCAGGACCGACTCGATGACCGAGACGACGTCCAGGGCGAAGGTCGGGGACTCCGGGTCCAGTAGCTCGAGCGCCGCCAGCGCGAAGGGGGAGAGCGGCTGGTTGAGCGCGAAGTCATCCGGCAGGTCGGTGGCCGCGCGCAGGCGAGGCTCACCCGACGCCGAGGCCTCGGCGGAAGACACGTGCTCGACGACGCCCGCCTGCTTCATCGACGTGTAGATCTCACCCAGGCGGCGCAGGTGCGGGTTGCGATCCGTGGGCGGATCGTCGTTGTTGCGCGCCAGCCACACGAGGTGCTCGCCCGGGTCGCGCCCGGCCGCGGGCGCACCGGCTAGGACATTGAGGACCATCGCGTGCGTCATCTCGAAACGGCTCGTCAGCTGCTCGGGAGCCGCGTCCACGAGGCGCTCGAACGTCGAGCGTGTCCACGAGATTTCGCCCTCGCCCGGGCCCTTGCGCTTCTTCGCGGACTTCTTGGCGGCGCGCTTGGCCTCGCGGGCGTCGCGTGCGGCCTCCTGTGCGGCGCTCAGGCGTGCGCGCTCACGGGCGGCGTCGACCTCGTGCTCGGGGGCCAGGACTCGCACGAAACCGACCGTGTCGAAGCCGGCGCGTCCAGCGCGCCCCGCGATCTGGTGGAACTCGCGCGCGCTCACGTGGCGCATGCGCCGACCGTCGTACTTCACGAGCGACGTCATCAGCACCGTGCGAATCGGCACGTTGATGCCGACCCCCAGAGTGTCCGTGCCACACACGATCGGCAGCAGGCCCGCCTGGGTGAGACGCTCGACGAGGCGGCGGTAGCGTGGCAGCATGCCCGCGTGATGCACGCCGATGCCCTGCGCAAGCAGCGACTTGAGGGTCTGCCCGAAGCCCTTCGTAAACGACACACCCGCCAGCTGCGCGGCGATCGCCTTCTTCTGCTCGGGCGAAATCAGCGAGGAACGGTCAAAGGACTGCGCGGTCGCGACGGCGTCGCGCTGGGAGAAATGCACGATGTAGACGGGCCAGCGGCCCTCGCCCAGCAGTCGCTCCACCGTGTTGGGCAGGCGGTCCACGACGTACTCGAACTCGAGGGGCACGGGACGCTCCGCGTCGTCGATAAGGGACACGTCGCGCCCGGTGCGCTCCTTCCATGCGCGCTCGAAACGTGTGGTGTCGCCCAGCGTCGCGCTCATCGCGACCACCTGCGGGGCCCTCAGCTCCAGGAGCGGCACCTGCCACGCCCAGCCGCGCTGACGGTCCCCGTAGAAGTGGAACTCGTCCATGACGATCATGTCCGCGTCCAGCGTGGGACCCTCGCGCAGCGACTGATTCGCCAGAATCTCGGCCGTACAACAGATGATGGGCGCGTCGGCGTTGAGAGACACGTCGCCGGTCACCATGCCGACGTTATCGGCGCCAAACAGGGACACCAGATCAAAGAACTTCTCCGACACCAGGGCCTTGAGCGGCGCCGTGTAGTACGAGCGGCCCCCGTGCGCCATCGACGTGAAGTGCGCGGCCAGCGCGATCATCGACTTGCCCGACCCCGTGGGGGTCGCCGCAATCACGTGGTTGCCCGCCAGGATCTCCACCAGGGCCTCCTCCTGGTGGGGGTAGAGCGGACGGCCGGTACCCTCGGCCCAGGACACGAAGGCCTCGTACAGGGCATCGTCGTCGCCCAGACGTCCCTCGTCCTCCAGGTCGTCCAGGATCTCGTTCAAAGTCGCGCTCATACTCCCATTGTCCCAGAGTGCGCCCACGTCTGCGTCCGCGCACCGCCGGGCCCTTCCCGCAGCTCATCGACGAGGCCGGGGCCGGTCAGGCGGAGATGCGCGGCCGTGCGCGTGGCGAGACGTCGCCTGCCAGGCGCGAAGCCCTGTGGCAAGATGAACGGGTCCCATTACAACGCGCGGGCGCGTCCCGCGAAGCGCGCGAGGCCCCGCGACGCAACCATGGCCTCGTCGATAGACACCCCGGGAGGCTCCTGTGGAACAAATTGCCCAGATCGAGCAGCAGATCGCTGACTGGATCACGATGCACCTGACGATCTTTATTCTGATCGGCGTGGGCGTGGTCCTCACGGTCGTTTCCCGCGCGGTGCAGCTGCGCCTGTTCCCGGAGATGGTGCGCACGGTCCTCGGCTCGCGCAAGGGCGCCGACGGCGGCATTTCCTCCTTCCAGGCCTTCGCGATCTCGCTGGCCGCACGCGTGGGTATCGGTAACGTGTTCGGCGTGGCCGCGGCGCTCATGTTCGGCGGTCCGGGCGCGATCTTCTGGATGTGGGTCGTGGCCCTGGTCGGCATGGCGACCGCGTTCTTCGAGGCGACGCTGGCACAGATCTTCAAGGTCAAGCACTCCGACGGTTCCTTCCGCGGCGGCCCGGCCTACTACATCAAGCGTGGCATGAAGAACCGCGTCCTGGCCAACATCTTCGCCGTCATCACCGTCGTGACCTGCGGCGTCGTCATCACCTCCGTGCAGTCCAACGCGATCGCGGGCACGCTCACGAGCGCCTTCGGTGAGGCCGCCAAGCAGCCCCTGCCCGGTGCGGGCGGCTTCTCGGCCGCACAGCTTACGGTTGCCGGCCTCATCTTCGTCTTCTCCGCGATGGTCATCTTCGGCGGCATTCGCACCGTCGCCCGCGTCACCGAGTGGATGGCCCCGATCATGGCGACCGTCTACGTCATCATGGTCGCCATCGTCTGCCTCATGAACATCACGCAGTTCGGCACCGTTCTGGGCCAGATCTTCACCTCGGCTTTCTCGATGGACGCAACCGTCGGCGGCCTGGGCGGCGGCATCATCGCCGCGATGATCAACGGCACTAAGCGCGGCCTCTTCTCCAACGAGGCCGGCCAGGGTACCGCTCCCAACGCCGCCGCGACCGCGACCGTATCCCACCCGGTGCGCCAGGGCCTCATCCAGTCCCTGGGCGTCTTCATCGACACGATTGTCGTGTGCACCGCGACCGCATTCGTCATCCTCATCGCGGGCGAAAAGGTGTGGGGCAGCGCGGACGTGAACCCCTCGAACCTGACGACCCTGGCCGTGGCCCACGAGTTGGGCGCGTGGACGATCGTCCCCATGGCGATCCTCATCTTCGTCCTGGCCTACTCCTCGATCATCGCGGCCTACGTCTACTCCGACACGAACATGTCCTTCGTGTTCGGGGATGCCCGCTGGGCGAGCTGGACCGTGCGCGTCGTGTGCGTGCTCTCTGCGACGATCGGCGCGCTCCTGACCCTGGACGTCGTGTGGAACGCCGTCGACATCGCGATGGCGGTCATGACGATCACGAACTTGGTCGCCTTGGTCTTCCTCTCCCGCTGGGTTCTCGGCGCGCTGCGCGACTACGAGACGCAGCGTCGAGGCGGCATTGAGGACCCCGTCTTCGTGGGCGAGAAGAACCCGCTGCTGCCCGGCGACGTTCCCGGCAGCGTCTGGAAGCGCCCCAAGCACAAGAAGAAGTAATTCCCACTGACCACCTCGCCGGGTGCGCCGTCACATCTCGTGCCGCGCACCCGGCGTCGTGTCTGTCGGCGCTGCTCGGCGCAACGCTCGCGAGCCTGCGTTAGGCTACCGGCATGAGAATCGCACGTTTTTCCGATGGTACGAACCCGGTGTACGGCGCCCTTGAGGAGGGCTCGACGAGGATCGTGGGCCTCAAGGGTGACCCGCTGTTCTCGCCCGTGGAGCCTTCCGGCCAAATCTACGAGCTGGACGAGGTGCGCCTGCTCTCCCCGGTGATCCCGCGCTCGAAGGTCGTGGGTATCGGCGATAACTACTCGGGCACCCCGATTCCGGCGGATGAGCGCCCCGAACCGCCGATCTTCCTCAAGGCCAACACCTCGGTCGTGGGCCCCGACGATCCGATCGCGATCCCCGCCTGGTCGAACAAGGTTGCTTTCGAGGGTGAGCTCGCGATTGTCATCAAGTCTCTGGCGAAGGACGTGAGCGTGGAGGACGCGCCGCAGGTGATCCTCGGTTACACGATCGCCAACGACGCGACCGCCCGCGATGCGATGACGGGTGGCCCCTGGTCTCGCGGCAAGTCCTTCGACTCGGCATGCCCGCTGGGCCCGTGGATCACGGTCGACCCCGCCCTCGACGTCACCAACCTGGCGCTGCGCTCCTATCTGAACGGAGAGATCGCTCAGGACTCCTCGACGGCGAACATGATCTGGAGTCCCTTCGAGCTGGTGTCCTACGTGTCCCGACAGATGACGCTGCTGCCCGGCGACGTCATCGCGACGGGCGCGCCTGCGGGTGCAGGCCTCGTTCAGGCTGGCGACCGAGTCGAGATTGAGATCGAGGGCATTGGAAGTCTGACGAATCCTGTCGTCCGAGCCTGATCGTGTGACCTGTGTGATAGGATTACGTCGTTCTGACAATATCTCCGTCGCATAGGAGCACACCGTGAGCGAACCCCAGTCATCGGGCGCTCTGGCCGTCGAAATGGCAGGCCTGGACGTCATCCCCGAATCCGATCGCAAGGGAAAACCCTCTGACCTGTTCATGCCGTGGTTCGCGGCGAATATTTCGGTCCTGGGTATTTCGTGGGGCTCGTGGGTCCTCGGCTTCGGGCTCTCCCTCACCCAGGCGATCGTCGTGTCCGTCGTGGGTGTTGCCCTCTCGTTCGTCGTGTGTGGCCTCATCGCCATCGCGGGCAAGCGCGGCTCCGCCCCGACGCTGGTCCTGTCGCGCGCGGCCTTCGGTTTCAACGGCAACCGGATTTCCGCGGCGATCTCGTGGATCCTGACGGTGGGCTGGGAGACCTTCCTGGCGATCATGGCCGTCCAGGCCACGGCCACGGTCATGGGAGCGCTCGGCTTCACGAACCACGTCGTCGCCCAGATCATCGCGCTGATCCTCGTCGTCGTCCTGGCGGCCGGCTCGGGCATCCTCGGCTTCGAGGCGATCATGAAGGTCCAGACGTGGATCACCTGGGCCACCGCGGCCCTGACGATCGTTTACTTGGTGCTGGTCGCGCCGACGATTGACTTCGCGGTCCTCTCTTCGCGTCCGTCCGCGCCGCTCACTGCGGTGCTTGGCGCGGGATGCATGCTCCTCGTGGGCTTCGGCTTCGGCTGGATTAACGCGGCTGCGGACTACTCGCGTTACCTGCCGCGCGCTGCTTCGACGCGGGGCGTGGTCGGCTGGACGACGCTGGGCGCGGCGCTGCCCACGGTCGTCCTCGTCTTCTTCGGCATCCTCCTGGTTGGCTCGGCCGATGAGTCCCTCTCCGAGGCGATCGGTAATGACCCGATTGGCGCGCTCACGACGCTGCTGCCCACCTGGTTCCTCATTCCCTTCGCGCTGGTTGCGATTCTGGGCCTCATCGGCGGCATCGTCATGGACATCTATTCCTCGGGCCTGTCGCTGCTGGCCACAGGCGTGCCCGTCTCGCGCCCGGTTGCCACGGCTATTGATGGGACGATCATGACGGTTGGCACGATTATCGTCGTGTTCTTCGCGGACTCCTTCCTCACCCCCTTCACGGCGTTCCTCACGACCCTGGGCGTCGTTATCGCCGCCTGGGGCGGTGTCATGCTGGCGGATATCGCGCTGCGTCACAAGGACTACGACGAGCCCTCGCTCTTCACTCCGTCGGGTCGCTACGGCTCGGTGAACTTGGGTGCTGTGGCCTCCCTGATCGTGGGATCGCTCGTGGGCTGGGGCCTCGTCGTGAACGCGAACGCCTCCTGGCTGTCCTGGCAGGGCTACCTCCTTGGGCCCCTCGGCGGCCGTGAGGGTGACTGGGCGGGCGCCAACATCGGCATCCTCCTGGCGATGGTTGTGGGCTTCGTCGGCTACTGGCTGACTAGCGCGGGCCGCGTGCGCGCGCAGGAGAAGCTGCCCTCGCGCACGTACGCGCAGGGCGTGGAAGAAGGCGAGCAGTGAGCGTCGACCCGCGCTTCACTCAGGCTCTCTTGGATGACGAGGCCGAGGCCGGCGCCCGGGTCCTCACCTCCCTTGCGGGACGTCCCGACGCGCTCGTTGTCCTCGGTTCCGGCCTGGCCGAGGCTCTCGACGAGGCCTGGGATGCGCCCGTCGCCACCGTTGCCCTGGGCGACATCCCCGGCGTCGTCGCGCCTGTCGCGGACGGGCACGGCGGCGAGCTGCGCGCGTATAAGACGCGCGGGGGAGTGGTCCTCGTGGCCACGGGCCGTACCCACCTCTACGAGGGGCTGGGGCCTCGTCCCGTCACGGCTCTCGCCCGAGCTGCGGTTGCCGCGGGTATCAGCCGCGCGGTTCTCACGAACGCGAACGGCTGCCTGAAGGATTGGAACCTGGGCGACGTCATGGCGATCACCGATCATGTCAACTTCAGTGGCGCCTCGCCCTTCGACGGGCCGCTGTTCCTGGACGTGTCGGCCGTGTGGGACGCTCAGATGACGGATGCGCTGCGCGGGGTCTGCCAACGCGAGGGAACTTACGCAATCCTGCGCGGCCCCGAGTATCAGACGATGGCTGAGACCCGGATCCTCGCGGGCCTGGGCGTGGACTGCGTGGGCATGTCGACCGTCATGGAGGCCATCACCCTGCACGCGCTCGGCGTACGCGTCGCCGGAATGTCGGTCGTCTCCGACCTGTCGTTTGCCGACGCCCCCACGGATCCGACCGCCGTCGTCGAGGCGGCCTCCGCCGCCCGCCAGACCGTGGTCGCAGGTATCGAGGTGGCCCTGACAGCCTGAACGCACAGAGCAGACGAGGCCGTGGTCGGGAGGTGGATAACCACCGTTCCCGGCCACGGCCTCGTTTCGTGTAGAAGGCGCTTAGAGCAGGCCGAGGACCCGCTCCACGATCCGCGAGGCCACGTCGGGGGCGCACGCCAGGTTGATGCGCGCCCACGAGGCGTAGTCGGTGCCGAGGGTGCGGCCCTCGTTGGCGGCGATGTGGGCGCGTTCGCGCAGCGTCGCGGCGGGGGAGAGCGGTCCCAGGTCGACGCCTTCGAAGCCCCACCAGGTCAGGTATGTGCCCTCGGGGCGCACGAAGTCGATCGGGGTGTCGGCCAGGGCGCGCTCGACCAGGTCCACGTTGGAGCGGATCAGGTCCTTGACCTCGCGCTGCCAGGCGTCGCCGTGCTCGTAGGCGGCGATGGCGCCGAGCGTGCCGATCACGTTGGCGTCGTGGCGTACGTCGGCGGCGAACACGTCCCAGCGCTCGCGCAGCGCCTCGTCGGGCAGGATGACCTGAGCGGAGGGCAGTCCTGCGATGTTCCAGCCCTTCGACGCGGCGGTCGCAGTCACCGTATGGGAGGCAAACGAGGGGCCGAGAGAGGCGTAGGAAACGAAGGGAATCGACTCATCCAGCACCAGGGAGGAGTGGATCTCGTCGGAGAAGACGAGGGCGTCATACTGTGCGACCACGTCGTGCAGGGCGCGCAGCTCCTCCTCGCGCAGGACTCGGCCGACCGGGTTCCACGGGTTGCACAGGATGACCAGGCCGGCCCCGGCCTCGAGCCCGGCGCGGATCCCCTCCAGGTCGAGCGCCCAGCCATGGCCCCCGGCGCGCGTGCCGCGCAGCGAGGGAACCTCGATGACGGGGTGGTCGAACTTGCCCGGAATCGTTAGGAAAGGCATGTAGGCGGGCGTGGGCACGATGATCGGGGCGCCTGGGCGCACCAGGTGATCGATCGTCGCCTCGAGCGCGGGCAGGACCGAGGCCACGAGGCGAACGTGCGAGGCGTCCACATCCCAGCCGAAGCGACGCTTCTGGAACTCGGCGGTCGCCCCAGCCAGGCGCGGCTCCAGCCAGGTCGGCTGGTAGCCGAGCAAACCGTCGTCGATCGCTCCCTTCATCGCGTCGGCCACTTCCGGCGCCGTCCCGAAGTCCATCTCCGCCACCCATGCGCCGATCGTCGGTTCACCGCTCGCGGTCGTGATGCCCGTCCACTTGAGGGATCCGGTGCGGTAGAGGTGGGAGTCGGAAAAGAGTCGAACGGACACGGTGCCCTCCTGGATGAGTCGGTGGATGCGGCGCGCGCCGATCCCTGTGATGCAACCAGGGTATCCGCGCTCCCACCACGCGTCGCAGCGCGCCCACCCATCAAGCAAATGCAACAGCCACCGCTGGAGTAGGATGGAGGAATCATGAGTGAAACAACTGCCACCGGTGCCGACGTTCGCGTCCGCTTCTGCCCCTCGCCCACTGGAACCCCTCACGTCGGCATGGTCCGTACGTGCCTGTTCAACTGGGCATACGCCCGCCACACGGGAGGAACCTTCGTCTTCCGTATCGAAGACACGGATGCCGCCCGCGACTCCCAGGAGTCCTTCGACCAGATCATCGAGTCCCTGCAGTGGCTGGGCCTCGACTGGGACGAGGGTATCGGAAAGGGCGGCCCGCACGGCCCCTACCGCCAGAGCGAGCGCATGGACATCTACCGTGACGTGGCCGCCCGCCTGCTTGAGGCCGGTTACGCTTACGAGTCCTACTCGACCCCCGAGGAGATCGAGGAACGCCACCGCGCCAAGGGTGAGGATCCGAAGCTCGGCTACGACGGCTTCGACCGCAACCTGACTGAGGAGCAGATCGCTGCCTACCGCGCCGAGGGCCGCAAGCCGGTCCTGCGTCTGCGCATGCCCGACGAGGACATTACGTTCACGGATCTGATCCGCGGCGAG
Source organism: Pauljensenia sp. UMB3104 (assembly GCF_030217285.1). Lineage (NCBI taxonomy): Bacteria > Bacillati > Actinomycetota > Actinomycetes > Actinomycetales > Actinomycetaceae > Pauljensenia > Pauljensenia sp. UMB3104. The sequence goes on from NZ_JASONN010000034.1 coordinate 11,606, forward strand.
ATCACCTTCAAGGCTGGCTCCGTGCCGGACTACGTCATCGTGCGCGCCAACGGCCATCCGCTCTACACGCTGGTCAACCCCATCGACGACGCGCTCATGGAGATCACCCACGTGCTGCGCGGTGAGGACCTGCTCTCCTCGACGCCTCGCCAGATTGTCCTGTATCGTGCGCTCGAAGCGATCGGTGTCGCGAAGTTCATGCCGCGCTTCGGCCACCTGCCCTACGTCATGGGTGAGGGGAACAAGAAGCTCTCCAAGCGCGACCCCGAGTCGAACCTGCTGCTGCACAAGGCTGCCGGCATGATCCCCGAGGGTCTCAACAACTACCTGGCCCTCCTGGGCTGGTCGATTGCCCCGGACCGCGACATTTTCTCCATGGAGGAGATGGCCCAGGCTTTCGACATCTCGGATGTGAACCCGAACCCGGCGCGCTTCGATCAGAAGAAGGCCGTCGCCATCAACGCCGAGCACATTCGTCTGCTGGACGGCGAGGACTTCCGCGGTCGCCTGGTTCCCTTCCTGCATCGCGACGAGCTGGTGTCGGCTGACTCCTTCGAGGCGCTGACCGATCGTGAGCGCGAGATCCTCACCGAGGCCGCCCCGCTGATCCAGACGCGCATCCAGGTGCTCGGTGAGGCCTCCGGCATGCTTGGCTTCCTCTTCGTTGCTGACGACGCGCTGGAGATGGACGAGAAGGCCGTCTCCAAGCTCAAGGACAACGCAGCGGAGGTTCTAGACGCCGCCATCGAGACCGTCGAGGGCCTCGGCGAATTCACGACCACCTCGCTGGAGGAGTCCCTGCGCGCTCGCATCGTCGATGAGATGGGCGTGAAGCCCCGCCTGGCCTTCGGCCCGCTGCGCGTCGCCGTGACCGGACGCCAGGTCTCCCCGCCGCTGTTCGAGTCCATGGAGATCCTGGGTCGGCAGTCCTCGCTGGCCCGCCTGCGCTCCCTGCGCGCCTCCCTGGCCTGATCGCTGCGCTTAGCCCCGGCCTCGTGTCCTTTTTCTGGGACGAGGCTGGGGCTTCGTCGCGCTCGGGAACGCATGGTTGGCAGGGGGTACGGGGTGGGTGATCGGGACCACTGGCCTTCGATTTGGCATGGGGGCCTCGGTCCGCTACAGTTATCTCCTGTCGCCAGCGACGTGAAAACGAAGCGGGTGATACCCAATGGGGTATGGTGTAATTGGCAACACAGCTGATTCTGGTTCAGCCATTCTAGGTTCGAGTCCTGGTACCCCAGCGATCTGAAACGAGAGTTTCAGTGAAGGCCCCCATCGTCTAGCGGCCTAGGACGACGCCCTCTCACGGCGTTAACGCCGGTTCAAATCCGGCTGGGGGTAC
>NZ_JASONN010000347.1:0-265 GCF_030217285.1 Pauljensenia sp. UMB3104
GACGAGGTGCAAATCGTCAATCACAGTTCCTCGATCGAGTAGCGTCTTCACTGATTCGCTGACAACATCGATCTGGGCGGTAAGAAAGCCGGGGGAATCGTGGTACGAGCGAACCTTATCGACGATCACGTCCTTGCCACCATCGGGGAGCAGGGCGAGTGCGTCCGCGACATCTTCGCGGTACTGCCGGCATCCGGAGTAGGAGGCGTAGGCAGAGGTCTGCATCATCAGGATTCTGCGGGCACCACCCTGGACAAGTTCCGCG
>NZ_JASONN010000348.1:0-265 GCF_030217285.1 Pauljensenia sp. UMB3104
GTCCGCGTCCTTCGACATCGGTCAGGCTGGCGGCGACGTGACGCTGGGGGAGACGGTGACGCGCACGGTGTCGCCCGTCAAGCCCACCTCCTTCTCAATCGGCCAGGCTGTGACCCTGCCCGAGGGAGCCACCCAGGTGCAGGGCGGCTCCGTTCTGGCGGTCCTCGACCCGGCCGCCGGCCTCCTGTGGGTCGGTAACGCGGGTGAACCCGCCTCCATTTCGTTCGCAGCCGAAGACGCGGTCGCCAAGGACCTGAGCGACGGC
>NZ_JASONN010000349.1:0-265 GCF_030217285.1 Pauljensenia sp. UMB3104
AGTTCGTAGGTACCGCCAACTACGCCCGCATGTTCTCTGACCCACTGTTCTGGAACGCCCTCTGGGTCACCTTCTACTACGTGATCTTGAATATCGGATTCCAGACAATCATTGCCGTGCTATTGGCCGTACTGCTGCACAAACTGACCAAGTCCACGGTAATTCGCGGTATGGCACTGCTGCCCTACTTCGTAGCTAACGTGATCGTAGCCCTGCTGTGGTATTTCATGATGGATTTCAACATCGGCATCGTGAACTCGCTGCT
>NZ_JASONN010000350.1:0-265 GCF_030217285.1 Pauljensenia sp. UMB3104
TGCGTCTGGTTCTGGTAGGCGGTTATCCCGGTAGTAGGTTTTTACCGTGGTGGGGGATATGCCTAGCCTTTTAGCTACCCCGTTCATGGATAGGTATACGGTAGTCATTTTTTGTCCCGTTTTATTGCTGCTAGTAGGGATGCTGCCCCTGTGGTCAGGGCGAGGATGCCGAGGATGAGTTTCCACGGGCCTGGTAGGGGGGCGAATACTGCTACACATCCGGCGACTATAGCTATTGCCCAGGTGGGGATTGTTTTTGTCATTT
>NZ_JASONN010000351.1:0-264 GCF_030217285.1 Pauljensenia sp. UMB3104
AGTTTTTGAAGAAGGCGAAGAAAAATGAAGAATCTTGGCGTTGGTGGGTTCGCTACCACGGTAGAAGATTTCAGCGGGCTTCCTACCTCCACGGTGATTATTGGAAGGCTGAAATCTGCCCCGGCGTATCCCGTTCCTTTTGCGCACTGCCCTGAAGGCTGCTGGCATGCCCCATCCGGTCTAATAGGCGTGCCTGAGACCTGCGGGCCGGAATGGCTAATCGCGCATGTTATGAAACCTGGGTGGCTGATTGCTGACTACCCT
>NZ_JASONN010000352.1:0-264 GCF_030217285.1 Pauljensenia sp. UMB3104
GCGTCACACTAGTAAGGACCACATACTCTTCTTTAGTCGCCGACGATGCTTGCTGGACTTGCACCTCGCCTCGCCAATGCGACTGAGATCAGCCCGCAGAAAGGAGCGCAGCACGTGGGAAAACGACGTACTTCGTCACGCGGTCGTGGCAGGGTTCATGGAAGAGCCCTCCGCATCGGTGACATCGCGGTCGCGTTGATCATCATCTGTATCGGGTCGTATTGTGTTTTTCCCTCGTTCCGTTTTATGCTCGGCCGCCTGTGG
>NZ_JASONN010000353.1:0-264 GCF_030217285.1 Pauljensenia sp. UMB3104
GAATTTGACGAAGCGTGCGATTGGTCAGGCTGGCGCGTTTGGGTGGAACCGTAAGGGGTCGGATGTGGATATCAGCCCGATGGTGGCGTGCACTCTTGCTCTTCATGGTGCGTTTGTGACGCGGCGGGATCCGAGGCGAGTGCAGAAAGTGGGGATCAGATGAGCGTTATTAGTAGTGAATTGTCCACCGGCTACGCCTCCGTTAACGGCTTGCGTGTCCCTCCGCTTCGTGGTGTACCAGCGTCGCACATGGGTGTGATTCGT
>NZ_JASONN010000354.1:0-264 GCF_030217285.1 Pauljensenia sp. UMB3104
CGGACGGACACGCCGAGACGACGGGCGAGCTGCAGGTGAGCGTCCAGGAGGCGGGTAACGTTCCGCCGGTGGCGCGCGCTGACTTCTACGTGGCCCGCGTGGGCGAGGCCCTGGCGATTGACCCGATTGCGAATGATACGGATCCGAACGGCGATGCGATTTCGCTCGTCGCGGCGGGAACGCCCCCGGCTGGCACGTCCGTGTCGGCGGATCTGTCACGAGGCATCCTGACGTTCACGGGCTCGGTGCCGGGTTCCTTCCAGT
>NZ_JASONN010000355.1:0-264 GCF_030217285.1 Pauljensenia sp. UMB3104
TGATCGGCTTGTGCGCCTGCCGCGGTCCACCTGCATGGTGACGGCGAACCAGACGTACAGGAGAATGCCGATTCCCACCGTGCACAACAACAGGCAGATCGCGCGGACGGTCCATACATGTAATCCGATATGGACGCTAATGCCGGAGCAGACGCCGGCCAGGATCGGACGCGGCATGGCCTGTGAGGAATGTGTGGCGCGGATCAGCGGTGGACGTGAGGAGTCATGGCGGGCAGGCGGAATCCACCCGTTGTCGCGCTCACG
>NZ_JASONN010000035.1:0-12630 GCF_030217285.1 Pauljensenia sp. UMB3104
CCACCAACTACCAACTCCGAATGCTCCTCATCGCAGGAGGCCTAGACGCCTCCACCCACACTCAACTCTGAAGAGCCTGAAATAGAGGGTGCCATCATTCGTAAAAGTCCAACCTTCGTTGAATTCACTTGTTCTTGTCAAAGAGTCGCGCACAAGGCGTTCGATGAGGTCGGTGTGCTGTTCGAGCATGATGGTGGTCCTTCCGGGGCCGTCGTTGGTGGCGTGGGCGAAAAGTCTATGCTCGTGCGTGCTGCAGAATTACTCGATTGAATGGTGCCTCCGAAGAAGCTGACATGTATGGCATTTTGTGTTTACGCGAGGAAGTGATTGTGCAGAATGGTCATGGCGTGAGCCGCGAATTCAGCCCACAGCATGTGTTATTCCTGTCTGTCCGTGGGTCTATGCGAAGGGGATGCGTGGCATGCCGAACAGGGCCTGGCGGACTTCTGTGGTGCTTTCGATGTGGGCGATCTCGAAGAGCCGTTCGGGCGAGTGTTTGAGGAACCAGGGAAGATTCGCGGCGGCACGTGTGGAGATGTTCGCAATGATGCCTGTGGGTGACCCCTTGTAGAGAAGTTCTCCTGTCTCGGGATCTTGTGACCAGTTTGGGGCGGGGGAGAGCCATCTGAATGCGATTCCAATGTCCTCCAGGTGCCAGCTCAGTCGAAGGAAATCAAACAATTCCATCACGAGCCACTGCTTAATTGTGGTTAAATCGTTGGCGCGAACTGCTCCTCGCGGATTATATGATCGTTCGCTTATTCCGCTGAAATAACAGCCGTTCTCGTGCCAGATGTGAATAAGGACCTGAGGATCCGGTCCAGGGAAGATGATGTGTTCTTCGGCCAGTTCATGCACTTCTCTTTTTGCGGAAGAAACGACTGTCTCAATGAACTCGTCGTCGCTGATCGTTGTATCCATATGAGACGCTCTCTACTCTCTTCTGTCGATCAGAGCTTTTCGTTGGATGACGCGTCGGGTGCCCTACAGGTCGTCGGTGCTCCTCAAAGCAGCCAATAGTGGCCCGTTCCTTCCTTCGTTGATGAGGGCGTCGATCAGCGTTGTGGTATCGACATTGAAGAGCCGAGACAAAACGGCATCGTGCGGGGGATACGTTGTGGAGTACGTGAGGTTCTCATCGTGATTGCACGTGATATCAAACCACGGCGAATCGAGGGCCGAGCGCCTCACAGTCCAATCGGACTGGAGGCGGCTGAGCGTTTTCACGGCAGTGGGTGGCAGGCCGTTTAGCTCTGGGTTTGCCTCGCCGAGGACAAGGGCGAGGCGTGCCAGCAATATCTTGTGGTTGTCGCAGCGCAGCATGTAGGAAACCGTACCGCTGTCATATGTTTTGTTGATGACAAGGAGGTGTTGATCGGTATGCAGAATTGCTTGCACGTCGTCCGATACCGTCAATCGCACTTCGTGTCGTGAATCGTCTGCCGATACCTGAGTCATTGGGGTAAACAGCGGAGTCAGCATCTCTATCGACATGTTGATACCAGACCTCTCCGGTTAGAAACGAGCGTAGAAATTGTGAACCTCATCGAGCGTGCCGAGAGGGGGTGCTTCGGGGTCGAAAAACATGTCGAGCACCGTCTTGACGGGATAGACGGTGAGGGAGGGGATATGCAGGTATCGGTCGAGTGAGCTGGTTGTGTAGCTCAGCTCAGGAAGGCGTTCGGAAGTCACGTGCATGCTAGAGCTTCCCGTCACTCGTTGGATCGTCCAACCAACGGGGAAGGAGCGCCACCCGTATTCCATGTTGATCTGTCTGTAGCCTGCAGCCATTCGGTAGAAGGAGCCAACGAGCTCTATCAAGGCCAGTGACGCGATATCAGGAGAAGACGTCCACATGTTTGAGTAGCGTGTGGTCGCTCTTTCGTCGGAGCCAAAGAAATACTGCCCATCGTCAACCCAAAAGTGCTGACTCATTGACGCCCCGTATCCGAAGACACAGTCGTTATCTCCAATGAGGTCGGCAGAGACGCCGACGCTCTTTGCCCGTTCGATCAGCTGCTCGAGCACATCCATGATGACGTCCTCCCGTGGGTGACACTCCTGTACCTCGAGTATAAGCGCGTTATCCTATCCTCGAAGGCGTCATTCGTTGACACCCGGTGTGTTCAGGCCTGTGCTGTTGGGAATGCGCGGTGTCCGTTGCGTGCGGCGAGCGCTCGCCATGTGACACGACGGAGCGAGTCACTCAGCTGTCGCGAGCTGAGTGTGCTCTGGCTGTTGCCTTGGCGGCCAGCAGGGCAGCCGTGTTGGCTGACGTTCCGTGTGGTCAATCGCCGGGTGGTTGAGTCGATGATGGCGTTGTTGCCCCCGCTAGCTAGTGGGGGCAACAACGCCGGCTCTTGTCGTGTTGAGGCGTTAGCCCACGGGAATGAGGAAACGTTCTGACGCGCCTTCGGGCAGGTCGACGCGCTGGCTGCGAGCAGCGCGCAGCGCGGGCTCAAACTCAATGAGAATAGGCGTCCACGAGTCAAGAACGCGGGTGGGGGTGAGGCTCTTTCCTCCTTCGGTCAGACGCATTTCCTCGTACAGCTGGATGGTCACTCCGAGGTACTCCTGAGGTGCATGCACGTAGAAGTAGGAGCCGGGCATGTAGGTGACCTCTTCGAGATTGAAAGAGGGGGCGCCCATCATGAGTTTGCTGAGGTCTCGTCCGTTCTGGCCGATAAAAATAGCGACCTGTGGAACCGCCAGGTTGTTTGTCGCAATCGAAATGTTATGCGATGTTGCTGTGAGCACGGGAGAAGCAATCGCACGCGGCTCTGTGATGGATGTGTCGACATATCCTCGGAAGGTTACCGACGGGGTCGGGGGTAGTGACTCGAGGAGAGACAAAAAGCTCTTGATGCTGTCTTCGTTCATGATTCCTCCTGTGGAGAGCCGAAATGTTGTATAAATCTGGGGGAGGGGACGTAGGGTGATGTCCAATTGCGGAGCAGGTGTGCGTATTGGACGATGCACTGGTAAGCGTTGCGCTCGTCGAGAGAGTTAGGCCCATCCCAAAAATAGTCTGGGTTGCCTGGCTCTGGCTGAAGAAAATGCTTCCACCGAAGGTATTCTGGTTCTTTCCACCACACGGGGACATCTCGAACCTTGATGCGTTCTTCTGCCGGGGTTGGTAGCTGTGTGAGTGAGCCGTACAGGTCAGGATCGTCGGGGGAACGCTCGATATAGATGCTACGTAGCTGTGCGGGTACCGTCTCGGGCGGTATTGCTATCTCGGCAAATGGCAGAATGTGATCAGATGTATGTTGCCAGGCAAGAACTCGCACCCAGATGGACCCCACTCGCGTGTTGTTTGCCCAAGGATTGGCGTGCCAGGGACGTCCGTCTGCACGGACGACAAACCAGGGATTTTCCCCGACTACACTAACGAGGAGCGCGAACGTGTCAGTCCCGCGAATGGGGTGATGGGACACCACAGAGCCCCCAGAGGTGCACTTGCCATACCGAAGCTCACTGCGCGTACCGGACCTGATAGGCATCACCCAGCCCAGCATATTTGGGCTGCCAAACGGTTGGTAGGGCACCCGCGGTAACTCAGCGGGCAAGCCTGATAGTGTACGGAGTGTGGATGTGAAACGGCGAACGACGTCGCGTTGGTGGGGGAAGAGGCGCTCCCAGTCGAGTTGGCCGTCCTCAGGGCGCTTGGGGAGCTTCCAGATCTCTGGGTAATCCCACCAATGATGGTCGGCAATCCACAACTGTGCTCCGTTAACGTTTCCATTCACCGCGATGGGCATAGCTGCATCCTACTCTCTCTGCCTGAGTTAAATTCTGGGATGAGGCCGGGGCGTGAGTGCTCTGGAAATTGGCCTAGGCCATGTATTTCTTCAGGAGGTCTTCGAGATCATCTTGCATCGCGTGAGTGAGGGGCACACCGTAGAATTCCGAGGAGCAGTAGAAGTGCAGGCATGCATCGTCGGTGCGGTGGTAGAGCAAGGTCGGCGGCTGCTGGGTCTTATCGGCTGCCCATAATGGTGGGAGCTGATCGATCTTTCTAGGGAATCTCGGTACGTCGAAATGCAGTGCCATGGCGCGCTTTGCTCCCAGCTGCGTTGTCAACAAGTAGGCCGTGACGGTGTCGCTATCTGTGTACACGGAAGCAGCGGTATCCGGTTGTCTCTCCGACCATGCAAAGAAGGTGTTCCCGTCCTCGTCCCAGACTGAGAAATAGAGGGTGCCATCATTCGTAAAAGTCCAACCTTGGTTGAACTCCCGTTGCCTGGTCGACGAGCCGCGCAATAGTCGTTCGATGAGGTCGTTGTGCTGTTCGAGCATCGTGGTGGTCCTTCCAGGGCCGTCGTTGGTGGCGTGGGCGAAAAGTCTATGCTTGTGCGTGCTTCGGGCCGTAGGCCTCGGCGATAGCACGAGCGCATGCGTATGACCGGCATTTCGCGGATAGCGCGGGATCGATAGCCGAGGTGAGGTTGAAGAACGGTAGGGACTTCTTCGAGATGGTGAATGCCGTGTGTGGGACAGGACCCAAGAGATTCTGAGGTGTGTACGACATATCTGTGAGCGTGGCTATCCCGTCGCGTGCGAGCAGAGTGAGACACGTGGTGGCGAGTTCGAGGGAGTGGGTTATGCAGAACGAAACCACGGTGTTTCGTTCACCCTCGTAGGCAATGACGATTCCCCTCTCATCCTCGGTGAGAATATAGGTGCTGTAGTCGCGCCTGCTGGTGAAGACGATGCTGTCGCCGTTGTCTTTGATGAGATTCGGGGGAAAGTGCTCGCCGAGGAGTGGGAGCGCGAGGCTTCGAAACTGTTCCCACAGCATGTTTTACTTCCGTCTGTCCGTGGGCTTAGCGAAGGGGACGCGTGGCATGCCGAACAGGGCCTGGCAGACTTCCTTGGTGCTTTCGATGTGGGCGATTTCGAGGAGATGCTCGGGCGAGTGGTTGAGGAACCAGGGAAGATTCGCGGCGGCACGTGATAAGTCATCCGTGAGGATCCCTGTGGGTGACCCCTCGTAAAATAGTTCCCCTGTCTCGAGATTTTGAGACCAGTGTGGGGCGGGAGATAGGCGCCTGAATGCGATCCCGATATCTTTCAGGTGCTGGCTGATTCGGAGAAAGTCGAATAGCTCCATCACGAGCCATTGTTTAGCGGGGATGAGGTCGTTGGCGCGAACTTCAGGTCCTGGATCGTACGAGCGCTCGCTTGTGCCTCCGAAATAAAAGCCGTCCTCACGCCAGACGTGCATCATGATTTGGGGATCTGGACCGTGGAAGTAGACGTGATCGTCGCTCAGTGCCTTCACAGGCCTGTTCATGAGTGAAGTTAGGGTATTGATGAACTCGTCGTCGCTGATTGTTGTCATAGTCTGTAGTGTCTCATGCTTTCCTGAGTCGTTTGTCGAGGACTTGAGGCTGGCTGGCCCGACAAGGCGTGTGCGCTGGAGCGAGAGAACTCCGAAGTGATCCGACTGTTGGCCTAGGCCATGTATTTCTTGAGGAGGTCTTCGAGGTCGTCTTGCATCGCGTGAGTGATGGGCACGGCAAGGGATGAGCTGATTGAATAAAAGCGGACGCTCGGATCGTCGATACGATGGTAGAGCAAGGTCGGTGGCCACTGAGTCTTGTCGGCTACCCATGACGGGTGGAGTTGTTCGAGCCTTTCGGGGAATCTCGGTACGTCGAAATGCAGTGCCATGGCACGCATTGATCCCAGCTCCATCGTTAAGACGTAAGCAGCGACAGAATCAGAATCGGTCTGAAGATCAGCACTAGTCGATGGCTGTCTTTCCGACTATGAGAAGAACGTGGTCCCGTCCTCGTCCCAGACAGTGAAATAGAGGGTGCCGTCATTCGTGAAAGACAACGCCTGGTTGAACTCCCGTGTCCTGGTCAAAGAGTCGCGCACAAGGCGTTCGATGAGATCGGTGTACCGTTCGAGCACGGTGGAGGTCCTTCCTGGGCGTCGTGTGGAACTTCGTTGAGGGGTCTATGCGCTTCGGCTGTGTCCTCACATCAGTGTGTAGACGTGCGATGGTTCGGGCTGCGTGTAGGCAGTGAGGAGAGCGCTGAGATCTAGTGAGCTCGTTTTTGTAATGACAGCGTCCATGTTTGGGTTTGTCGTTGAGAAAACGAGCGATGGATCGTTGGCGTGCCGGAAGAGGAAGCGGGGGTCTTCCAGTGTTTCTCGGCACAATATCCATTCAGTTTCAAGATTACTGAAGGTGTGCATTCCGCGGATCGTCTTCAGTCCTTCTGCTTGGCGCCACAAGGGCGCTAAGCGAAAAACGATGGCGAAACAAAAGACGGTGGCATTCGGTGTGCTCACCGTGGTTTGCTTGTCGTCATCAGTACTGGTGACGCTTTGCGAGCTCAGATCAATATGAATGGATGTAGCTGTGTCGGTCTCGCAGGTGATGTGGTAGGTGTCTGAAGTAATGTCAGCAAGGAGTGCTGCAGAATTCGTTAGCGTTGTGATAATCGCTGCGGGATCCATGCTTTGTTCTTTCGTCGTGTGGTTGTTGGAGTCAGTTTGCTGATGGTTGAGCTGATGCTCGTCTGTGATAGGTGGCCACTAGAACGAGAGAGCGTGGATATGTCTATGATCGGTGCCCAGCTCGCCACCAGATGGATCGAGGAAACTATCGATCAGTGAATCGAGAGGAAAAGACATGAAATACGTTAAAATAATGTGGGATTCTGGTTCAGAGGTAGAAAAGTGCATTGACGGATCATTATCTTCTGTAACGTCGAAAGACCTTAATGCTATGTCTGGCCGCTCAATAGCCCACCCCGGCTGAAGGGCAGCCCAGCCGGACGGTGTGGCCAGCTGTTTGTAAGTCTGGGCGCTTCGGTACAATCCTCCAATGATTCGTGTGAATTGATAGAGGGCAATAGCTTCGTTGCGCGTCTGAAAACTGAAGCTATCGGGAGCGTGTCGCTCATATGAACCTACTTCGTAGAATCCATCAGCGAATCGGAATCGGTAGTACCGCGTGTAGGGCGCGTCAAGTACATAATCACAATTTCCGATGTTTTGTACGCTCAAGTCTGCGTGCGAGATCCTCTGGGTCAGGGAACGCAACTGTTCTAGCATCGGGCGCTCCATCCTTCGGGCATAAGCGGTTGGACACGGTGAAACAACATGTGGGTCAACACTGAAAGAGCGCGGTGTATCCAGCTCCGGACGGTTCGAGGACGAGGGAGAGCAGGTCCTCGCTTGACGTGCCCATCAGGTACGACAGAGAGACCAAGGCATTGGGCGAGAAGATTGTGTATGTCGTGGGAATGGGGGAGGCTTTGCTTGTCAGCAGGTACGAGGTGGGTTCGTGGAATTCGATGGAAAAACCGGGGTGAGCGTCGGTCACTGGTGGGAGGTTGAGGGGTGGGAGCTGGTGCGCTGCACGAATGTCGGCGGCGAAGTGCATGATCGCGAACTTCTTGAAGATCTCGAAGGACGCGGAGCCGAAGTATGACCCGCTGAATGAATACCTTTCGAAATATCCGAAGGCGTAGTACTCCTTGACCATGGTGAACGCCTCGTAGACATCGGTATATCCTTCACCCGGCTTGACCAGAATGATTTCATCTTCGATCCGGGTCGTGTGTCCGGAGAGTTCGCACAGGTGAGTGATGTATGCGGCGAGTTCCTTGTTCATACGACGGTCAGTCCTCCTCGGCGTGTGGTGTCGACTGCCTCGATTCTACGGCCGCGGTGAACCCAGGGAGGGGGTCGAGGCCTCGGTGATAGCACGGGCGTATGTAAAATAGTCGCATTTTGCGCTGAGCGAGCTGTCGGAATTGTGGGTGAGGTGAAATCCGCTGGATCTGTCTTTTCTGATGCTGTAGTCGGTGCCTGGTACGGGGCCTAGAAGATCGTCCGGAGGATAGTGCATATCGACGAGCTTGCCGAGCCCCTCGCGTGCAAGGAGTGTCAGTGCTATGGTCGCCAACTCAATGGAAGGGCTCGTGAAGAACGTACCGACGGTATTGCGTTCTTCGTGGCGGCCGATGGTAAGTCCTCGTGCGTTCTCGGTGACGAAAAAGCTTGCCAGACTACGCCTATCGATAAAGACGAGACTGTCACCGTTATCTTTTATGAGATTGGGTGCAAAGTGATCACTTAAGATCTGAGAAGCTATGTTCTTGAACTGTTCCCACATGACTGGCTCCCTTCGCTAGGTTGGGGCCTGCTCCGATTGTGTCATCGAGGCAGGCTATCCCCATCCTACCTAGGCGCAGCACGCTGAATCGGCAGCTACGAGAGCGATAAACTACCAAGCCATGCACGTCAAACTCTGTAAGGTGCGTTGGTTCTACTCACCCAGATACAGCTGTAGCGCGTCCTCAAAGGGATACTGCATAAGATGTGCAAGCCGGTAAGCGCGTTGCTCGTCGAACGAGGTGAACTCTACATCGGGGCAACTGCGCATTGACAGGACCTGTTCACCGGACAGCTGGCCTGGGACTACTGTCCAGCTTGCTTGGAGAGAATCCAGGTCGGCCGCTAGCTCGATGGACTGCCGCCCTCGCGACCATCGGTTGTAGCCGCCCAGAAGGCGCAGCAACTCATATCTCGCAACTGTCGAGCTCGGGGTTCGCAGTGTTGCGCCAACACGGCTGGGGCGTTCGCTCGTGCCGAAGCGGTAGTTGTCTGTCGAGTACCAGAAAGAATCAAAGAGAATTCCATCGACGGTAAAGAACAATCTATTCTCGTGCACCTCGTGCATGATTGAAGAGTTCTTGCAAAGCATGGAAATCAGGTCGTTGAACTGTTCCAACATGGTCGGATACTCCTTCAAGTAACGGTGGTTTGTGGCGAATTAACTCATGGATAGATACTGCGCGGGGAGCACCTTCATCATCAGGTGCAAGGATCCGGATTTGCGGCGATCCACCGAGAGAGCCGTGGTCGGATGCGGCGATTGAAATCTCTGCCCGCCAGCCTTCGGGTAGCGGCTCATCAGTAAACTTTAACTGACGATAGGGCTCGTTGATATTTGAAGGTGGAGTCGACCGGTATTCGGCAGGAATGATCACATCATCGATGATTGGGGCGAGGAAGTCCCCTCCGGTGTTACCTGTACGATCCAATCCCGTGATATGGAAGTCTTCGGTTATCTCGTGCAGATTCGTATAATATCTGTCGCTTCCTGGGACTGCGCCATGGTCGATTCCTTCACGCCAGTTAGGCACCCCATTTTCCCGTGCATATCGTGAGGTTGCCCAGTCTGCAGTGCTCCTCATTTCGGGATGGGAACCGTTCTTGAGCTGACCATTAGGATCGAGCGTAATATCTTTCCCGGTCTGATATCTGTCTCCAATGCCCTCCATTTTGGTGTCTAATCCATCTTTGTCGTTGGGCGGACGCTTGGGTGAGCGTTCTGCCAGCTCGTCAACTGTTGTCGGAGGTTCCTTTGATTCGGGATGTTCCTTAACAAAATCAGAATCGTGCGATCCGATTTCAGGATCTGCATCGTCCTTGAATGTGTTCGCAGGGTAATCGTCAGGGAATAGATCCGATTGGCTATCGGTGGTTCCGTCGTGGGAACCATCGGAATGCTCGTCGTCGTCCTTGTCGGACTTGCCGTCGGCGTCGTCCTTGTCGGACTTGCCGTCGGCGTCGTCCTTGTCGGACTTGCCGTCGGCGTCGTCCTTGTCGGACTTGCCGTCGGCGTCGTCCTTGTCGGACTTGTGCGTGTCGGCCTCGTCCTTGGGGGACTTGGAGTCGGCGTCGTTGGTCTTGGTGGTGTGCTTGTCGTCGGTGTCCTTGGGGTGCTCGTCGCCGTCGTGGTGTGCGGCGTCGTCTTCCTTGTGGGACTTGTCCGACGTGGGCTTGTCAGCCTCGGTCTTGTCGCCGTGGCGCGCGGAATCAGCAGCGTCGTCGGCCTTACCGTTGGCGGAGTGGTCCTTCGCCTTGGGGTCAGCGTCCGCGTGCTCACCGGAATCCTTGTCGGACTTGTGCGTGTCGGCCTCGTCCTTGGGGGACTTGGAGTCGGCGTCGTCGTTCTTGGTGGTGTGCTTGTCGTCGGTGTCCTTGGGGTGCTCGTCGCCGTCGTGGTGTGCGGCGTCGTCTTCCTTGTGGGACTTGTCCGACGTGGGCTTGTCGGCCTCGGTCTTGTCGCCGTGGCGCGCGGAATCAGCAGCGTCGTCGGCCTTACCGTTGGCGGAGTGGTCCTTCGCCTTGGGGTCAGCGTCCGCGTGCTCACCGGAATCGTGCCCATGCTGAGCGTCGGCATCGGCCTTACCGGAGCCATGTGCGTCGCTAGAGCCGTGGCCAGCCTTCCTGGCGTCGGCGGCCTCGTCCGCGTGGGTGGTGGGCGTGTCTGCTGCATGCTTTTCGCCATGCGGCTGCGTGTCACCACTGTGCTTTTCGATCATGTCGTCGTTGGGCGACTTTTCGGGTGCATCCGGGGTGGCCTTGGCTGCGTGGTTGGCCTCGTAGTTGTCGTCGAGGACCTTGGCGAACTCCTCGCGTGTTTGAGGGCCGTCGGGGGTGGTCTTAGCAGGCTTGGGGGGTTCGCCTCCAAGGTCTTCGGCCATCTTGTCGTAGGACGACTTTTCGGGGGCATCCGGGGTGGCCTTGGCTGCGTGGTTGGCCTCGTAGTTGTCGTCGAGGACCTTGGCGAACTCCTCGCGTGTTTGAGGGCCGTCGGGGGTGGTCTTAGCAGGCTTGGGGGGTTCGCCTCCAAGTTGTTCAGCCATCTTGTCGTAGGACGACTTTTCGGGTGCATCCGGGGTGGCCTTGGCTGCGTGGCGCGTCGAGTCAGCGGCGTCGTCGGCCTTGCCGTTGGCGGAGTGGTCCTTCGCCTTGGGGTCAGCGTCCGCGTGCTCACCGGAATCGTGCCCATGCTGAGCGTCGGCATCGGCCTTACCGGTGCCATTTGCGTCGCCGGAGCCGTGGCCAGCCTTCCTGGCGTCGGCGGCCTCATCCGCGTGGGTCGTGGGAGTGTCTGCTGCATGCTTTCCGCTATGCGGCTGCTTGTCGCCGCCCAGGCCGTCCGCGGCGGGAGTTTCCTTCTTGGGTGTGGTAGGTGCATCGGGGGCATCGTGTGACGACGGTGCGCCGGGGCGGCTGTCCCCACCTTGTCCTGCCCGGGGGGTGTCACCATGGCCGGGGGTGGAATCAGCGCGCGACGCGCCGTGCGTGTCACCGGTGGACATGCTCGGATCGGCGCGGTGCGGACCATGACCGGTATCGGCACCAACGTGGCCGCCGCCCTGGCCCGTGGGGGCACTAGCAGCGTGGGTACTACGCGACGCGTCGCCTACGCCGCCACCGACATCAGCCGAATTAGTGATGCCGTTCGCGCCGTGACCCGTATGTCCTGCGTTCGCACCGAAATCAGCGGTGCTACCGAAGCCATCCGCTCCGTGGCTAACGCGGCTCGGATCGCTGCCGCCGAAGGCGCCAGCGCGCTCGTACGATCCCTGAGCGCCCACGCTGGCATCGCTACGGCCAACGCCCGCGCCGACGAGCTCATCGGCACCGCGCGTCTCACCGTTAGCGTGGGTCGAGCTGTAATCCAGGTAGGAAGAGTCCTTCCTGTTCTCAACACCGAAAAGATCGTAATCGTCCCGGTTCGCAGAGAAACCATCGGAGTCCCACGAATTGTTTGGCTTTCGCGGAGGCTGCCCGCTACCTGCTGCAGCAGGTTGGGGCGCGAAGTTATCACCCGTCGGGGCACCATCGGTGCCACCGCGGCGGGCACCACCAGCGGTTTCGACAGGATGGTACTGGCCGTTGGGAACCTTGTCGGAATCACCGGGCTTGAAGTCCACATGATCCAAGCTCTTCTGGTTGCCGCCAGCGTGCGTATCGATCTTGTTCGTCGGGGTGCCGAAATCGTTGCCCGAACGGGTAAATATCTTGTCAGGATCAGCGGGCTTCTTCTGCGCAATAGCCTCAGCCGGTGCACCGCGCTCACCCACACCGTTGTTGCGCACGGGAGCAGCGGGCGAGCCGCCAGCAGCACCGTGGCCAGAAGCCCCACCGTGCGAGCCAGCAGCGGGTGCGCCGGTGGCAGGGGCACCAGTTGCCGGGGCACCATGAGCACCAGACGCAGGCGCTCCGGTAGCGGGTGCGCCATGAGTGCCAGCCGCAGGCGCTCCGGTAGCGGGTGCACCATGAGTGCCAGTCGCGGGTGCGCCGGTAGCGGGTGCGCCATGTGCCCCAGTCGCGGGTGCGCCGGTAGCGGGTGCAGTATGTGCGCCAGTCGCGGGTGCGCTGGTTGCCGGGGCTCCGTGGGAGCCAGCCGCGGGTGCGCCGGTGTGGCCTGACGTGCCCGGGGCGGCAGCGTTACCCGCACCGTGAGTGGCACCACCGGTATCCGCATTCATAAACGCATTGTTGTGAGCACCGTGAGACGCGCTGGGGGCAGGCGCCGCGGGAGCCGCGTGAGCGCTGGCATCGCCAGCGGCGGGCGCGTGAGGCGTCGTGGCGGGCTGAGCGGCACTGGATACACCGTTCGAGCGGTGACCCGGTTCAGTGGGCGGAAGAGCCGAATCCTTGACATCCCCGCCACCGTGCGTGGCGTGGCTGGCGTTGCCTGCTGCGTCGGCGGTGTTCCCGCCTGCGTGCGTGGCGTGGCTGGCGTTGCCTGCTGCGTCGGCGGTGTTCCCGCCTGCGTGCGTGGCGTGGCTGGCGTTGCCT
>NZ_JASONN010000356.1:0-264 GCF_030217285.1 Pauljensenia sp. UMB3104
TCATCTGGCGTGACTCGTTTGATAAGTGGAATACCGAAAACAGCGATCAGTCGATTAATGTTGATTGGTTTGCCAACGACGCTTATAAAGAGAAGATCCGCACCGCGATCGGCTCTGATAATGCCCCTACGCTGGTCTTTGGCTGGGGCGGCGCGACCTTGCGTGACTATGTCGAGGCCGGCAAGGTTGTTGACATTACTGACAATGTAAAAGATTCGGTTGATAAACTGATTCCCAGCATTGCTGACGGCGGACTCGTTGACG
>NZ_JASONN010000357.1:0-264 GCF_030217285.1 Pauljensenia sp. UMB3104
AAGTGTCCGGCCTCGTCGATACGAGTGCCAAGGTGGAATAATCCGCGAACTGACGTTGTGCGATGTGGCACTGCACCCACTCGCGTTCCCTATGCGAAATGGGTGCGGTGATGCCGTTAAACTGGCAGGGTGACTGACGTGAATACAAACCCAGCTGCCCCGGAAAACGACGACGCCCCCGAACAGGTGCGTGTCCGCCAAGAAAAGCGCGAGCGCCTGCTTGCCGAAGGAGGCCAGGCCTACCCGGTCGTCCTGGCGATTACC
>NZ_JASONN010000358.1:0-264 GCF_030217285.1 Pauljensenia sp. UMB3104
TTTCGGCCCCGTCGCGCCCTGCGGCTCCTGCGAGGATGTCGCCTTTTTTGAATGGGTTTGTTGTGGTAGCCTGGTTCATGTTCGCTGCTCCTTTCAGTTTCATTTGGTAGCGAACCTTGGCCCCGGACTGTTCCAGCAGTTGCGGGGTCTTTTATTTTTTTGACTCTTTAATAATACTAGGGTTGGGTAGCATTAGCAAGCTATTTTTATGTGGCGTGGTTCACTATGTGGGGGCTTGCCTAATACTGTGGAACCATAGTATAC
>NZ_JASONN010000359.1:0-263 GCF_030217285.1 Pauljensenia sp. UMB3104
GGCACCGACGCGGGCACCGCGCCCTCCGCCCTCGGCACGGGTGAGCGCCTCGACGCGGTTGTCCTCGCCCTCGCCGGGCTGCGCCGCATCGGCCTCGACGCCCACGCCACCGACGTACTCGACCCCACCATCATGATGCCCGCCCCCTCGCAGGGCGCCCTCGCCATCGAAACGCGCGATGAGTTGGACCCCCTCCTACGCGCCCTCCTGGGCACCCTCAACCATCGGCCGACCGCGCTCGCGGCCAGCGCCGAGCGCGCCGT
>NZ_JASONN010000360.1:0-263 GCF_030217285.1 Pauljensenia sp. UMB3104
GGCGATCCCGGCTCACGAGAGCTTTCCGATACCGTGACATGCTCGACGACCTCCATGCCCTCGTCCAACACATCGCGCCGAAGCGCCTCACCCTCGTCGGCCAGTCCATGGGCGGCAACCTGGCTCAGAGCTACGTCGAGCTCCATCCCGGTGCCGTCCATCGGTTGATGCTGATCGACTGCACCGACAACCACGGATCCTTGACCAGAATGGAGCGTTGGGCGTTGCGCATGGCCAGGCCGTTGCTGTCGGCCTATCCGTGG
>NZ_JASONN010000361.1:0-263 GCF_030217285.1 Pauljensenia sp. UMB3104
CGGCTTGCACCCCCTTACAAAATGAGCTGCCTATCACGCTATGCGTTAGTCTGGTCATGTTCGTTCACAGCATCGAACGACCCTACGTTGAGGAGAGAATCATGAGTCTGGAAGATCTGGCCAAGAAGGCTGAAGAAGGCTTCGAGAAGGTCGTTGACGCGGCCAAGGAGAAGGCTGAAGAAGCCAAGGACAAGCTCGCCGAGCTCGCTGGCGACGCCAAGGACAAGGCATAAGACGCCAAGGACAAGGCAGCGGAGGCCGCC
>NZ_JASONN010000362.1:0-263 GCF_030217285.1 Pauljensenia sp. UMB3104
TCTCAGCGGCTTCACGAAAGGTGCCACTATTGGCAATGGCTACAACATAGCGCAGTTGTTGAATATTCATCCTTTTATCCTCTTTCAAGTGTTTTATCATTATACCATAAATCAAGGCATAACTAAACCTTCATACACCCATGAAATCCAGTCGTCGCTTCTTTCATATCTTCCTAATAAAGCAGATAAAACAAGTTGTTTTTGGCTGCTACAAGTGACATTCAAGTTCTTTCACTCATGTAGTGGCTTATCTCATCAGCTGT
>NZ_JASONN010000363.1:0-263 GCF_030217285.1 Pauljensenia sp. UMB3104
CTACTACTAACCCTCCTGCTGAGGGGGCTATCCGTGCTGAGGAATCCCAGTTAGTGAAAATGGTCGAACGCCATAACCGGGAAGTCGGTAATGCCCTGGGCCAGGTTATGGGCCTGTACGAGCAGATCCGCACCGGAGAAAAAGTTGATGGGTCGCGTATTGCTGTCGAGTGGTATGACCCAGCTACCCCAACCTTCTCCCAGCGTGCAGACGCACTACAAAAGCTTGCCGGGGGTAAACCCCTAATTAGCCGTGAGGGGGCG
>NZ_JASONN010000364.1:0-262 GCF_030217285.1 Pauljensenia sp. UMB3104
GGGCGCGCCGACCACGGTGGGATACACGGACGAGGTCGTGGCAGCCAGGGCGTCGACGAGGCCCGCGCCCTGCTTGCGGGGCGAGTACAGCGCGCCCGTCGTCTGGGCTGCGTCGGTGAGCGGGCGAGCCGTGCCCATGATGAGGTTCTGCACCACATCAGCCTTCTGACGCGCACTCATCGAGGCGAAGAGCGGGTCAGACTGGACACGCTGCAAAACGATCGTGCTGACACCCGCCATCTGCGGAGTGGCCATCGACGTG
>NZ_JASONN010000365.1:0-262 GCF_030217285.1 Pauljensenia sp. UMB3104
GGATACCGATGCTGCTCTGACCTGCGACCTCGCCTCCGCCGGGCTTGCATGCGGTGCGGCGATCCCGCGCGTCCTCGATGCGCTCGCATCGGCTAGCTCATGCGAGTCTCTCTCCTGGACGGCCTGCGCATTGCGGCTTGGGTCTATGTGGGGCGAGGCCTGGGAGGAGACCCCGGCATGGGTGCACCCGCTGCGAGACGCCCTCGAATCCGCCTGGACCAGCGGCAGCGCACCGGAAACGATGCTTGCGCGCAGTGCCTCC
>NZ_JASONN010000036.1:0-12198 GCF_030217285.1 Pauljensenia sp. UMB3104
GCCACGATCGTGCGCTACCCGCTGATGTGACGGCAGCACCGGCCCCCACTGTCGTCTCAGCGAACCGTCACATCAGCGGGTAGCGCACGATCGTGGCCTCGCGGCCCGGGCCCACGCCGATGGACTGGATGCGGCAGCGCGACAGCTCTTCCAGGCGCTTGATGTAGTCCTGGGCGGCCTGGGGCAGCTCCTCGAAGGAACGGCACTGCGAGATGTCCTCGCTCCAGCCGGGCAGCTCCTCGTACACGGGCACGGCGGCCTCGAAGCCAGCCTGGTCGAGGGGCATTTCCTCAGTGACCACGCCGTCAACGTCGTAGGCCACGCACACGGGGATCGTCTCGTAGCCGGAGAGGACGTCGAGCTTGGTCAGGCAGATATCGGTCAGGCCGTTGATGCGCGTCGAGTAGCGCATGACGACGGCGTCGAACCAGCCGGTGCGGCGCGGGCGACCCGTGGTCACGCCGAACTCGCCGCCCTTGGTGCGCAGCGCCTCGCCGACCTCGTCGTCCAGTTCCGTGGGGAACGGGCCCTCGCCGACGCGCGTCGTGTACGCCTTGGCGACGCCGACGACGCGGTCGATGCGGGTCGGGCCCACGCCGGAGCCGGTGAGCGCGCCGCCCGCGGTCGGGTTCGAGGAGGTCACGAAGGGGTAGGTGCCGTGGTCGATGTCGAGCATGGTCGCCTGGCCGCCCTCGAAGAGGACGGTCTCGCCGCGGTCCAGCGCGTCGTTGACGACGAGGGACACGTCGCACATCATCGGCTTCACGCGGTCGGCGAAGGACAGCAGGTGGTCGGACACCTCGGCGGGGTCGAGCGTGGGGATGTCCACGGCCTCGAAAATGGTGTTCTTGGGGGCCAGAGCGGCCTCGACCTTAGCGCGCAGCTCCTCGGGGTGGAAGAGGTCCTGAATGCGCAGGCCGATACGGTTCATCTTGTCGGCGTAGGTGGGGCCGATGCCTCGACCCGTCGTGCCGATGAGGTTATTGCCGCGCGCACGCTCGTTCGCCTGGTCCATGAGGCGGTTGTACGGCGGGATGATGTGCGCGTTGGAGGAGATGCGCAGGCGCGAGCAGTCGACGCCGCGCGCGGTGATTTCCGCGAGCTCCTCGAAGAGCACGTCCAGGTCGACAACGACGCCGTTGCCGATGATGGGGGTGACGCCTTCGGAGAGGATTCCGGCGGGCAGGAGGTGCAGCGCGTACTTTTCGCCGTCAATAACGACGGTGTGTCCGGCGTTGTTTCCTCCGTTGAACTTCACGACGAGGTCGGTGTGCTGGCCGAGCTGGTCAGTGGCCTTGCCTTTGCCTTCGTCGCCCCACTGGGCGCCGAGAACGATGACGGCGGGCATGAGTATCTCCGTTTAGTTGGGTCTGTTACGCGGGCGCGCGCAACAGACCCATCCTACCGGAGGAACGACGAGGCCGGGGCACCGGCTGGTCGCGTCAGTTTCCTGCGGCGACCAGGGCGACGCCGACGCCCCACAGCGTGGCGCACGTGAGGGCGGCGATCAGCTCGATGGCAATCGTCCACCCGAAGGCCTTGAGGGCCTGAACCGTCGCTTTCCAGGCGGTCGCTGTGTCCTTGCTGCGCAGGTACTCGACGACGAAGATCGCGGCGATCATGCCGAGGACGAGGCCGAGGGGCAGGCCGATGAACCAGCCGACAACGCCACCCAGCGATCCCCACACGAGCGTGGATTGCGGGATCCCCGCCTTGTTCATGCCGCGCGCGGGAATCACGTATTTCAGGACCGTTCCAAGGATCAGGACAACGGCCGCGATAGCGAAGATAATCCACGCGGCACTCGTGCCGGTCAGCCACGCCCACACCAGGATCGCACCCCCAACGACGGGCGCGGACGGCCAGATCTGCACGACCGCGCCGATCACTCCAATGAGGATGACGATGCCAACAATGACGGTTCCCAGGACACTCATGGAGCGATCATACGTGCGGCACAGACCACCATCAAGAAGGCCGCTACGAACTTTGACAACCTGTGTTATTTTTGGTGGACATTATGATCGGCTCACCGCTGAGCGCCACAGCGCACCTCACCGGCGAGGATCCACCATCGAAGATTCGAGACATAGCGAGGGAAGATGCCTTTATCTGTCGAATACGCGGACCTGTCGCTGGCACAGCAGGTGCTGGAACGCCAGTCCTCCCAACACCTCGCAAATATGCGGTCGTTCCTCAAGGAATGGTGCAGCCTTGACCTAGGCACCGAGGCCTCCGGTCAACTCTTGATGGTGCTCTACCCTTACAACGAGGCTGCCGCTGCTGCTGGCGATATCGTCCTCGGCCTCCTCGAGAAAGCTCATAGTGGAGCAGCCAATCATCTAGGGCAGACCCTAGACGCCTACATCGACGCTGACGAGCAGATCCATAACGCATTGACAGCAGCGACCCAAGCTCTCGGCGGGTCTGCACTTCCCTTCAACGATCCTCGTTCATCACTGCCAACCCTCGGAGCGGCAGAACAACGCGCATCGAAGTGGTACGGCGGCGCTGATCCCCACCTAATTGAGCAGATGGGGCAGGACATCGAGGCGCTCCGCGATTATGCGAAGGACCTTCCGGGTAGATTCAATCAGCGGCTTGAAAAAGCGATGTCCGCAAACCGTTCAATTTCCGAGTCCCAGGACGCAAGCTCCTACCTCGTTCCTCCAGAATCCCCGACATCGGAAATGGAGAATCTGCGCTGGAAGGCTGGGCCTATCCTCGGAGCCTACGACTGGCTGATTGAAAAGGCGACGGGCGTCTCGTTCTTGAACGACATCATTTTCAAGTACACCGTCGGCGACTGGCGCGTCGTAGACCGCGCTAAAACTGCCTGGTCGGAGATCGGCGACGCCCTCGTCGCCGTCGCACAAAACGACTCCGAAATTCTGCCTGCCCTGTCGGAGTGGACCGGAAAGGGCTCGGAAGCGGCTAATGCCTTCATCGCAGCCCTTGCCATGGGAACTCAGGCGCTACAGGGCGCAACAAGCACAATGTCCTTGATCCTCATGGCCGTTAAATTTGCCATCAAGGAAGCTGCGGGCGCAATCGGGGACGTACTCATTGAACTCCAGCTAGCTTGCGTAGACATCCTTGTTGATGCTTCCGTCCCCATTGCCGGATGGATCAAGGGCGTTATCGATGTCGCGAAGTATGCCTGGAAGATCACGACATGGATCATGAAGGCCTACAAGATCCTTAATTTCCTCTTTGATATTTTTGAGTCCATTGTCCAGGGTAAGGATCAGCTTCTGGAGACCCGCATTACCCTGTCCAACCTCGCAGAAGCGGCCGCACGAGGAATTGCAGCACGAGCATGACTAATCAGGACTATTTCAACAGGATCGAAGAGCTGATGCGTTCACTTCGAGACGTGTCAGACAGCATTACGCGAGAGCGCCAACAAGACGAGCGCGATAACGCTGAACACAGACGGGAACGCGCTGAGGCTGCCCGAAACGGAGAGCTCGGCGAAGACTGGAAGAAGATTCAGGAACGTATCGATAAAGGCGAGACGACACTGAGTGATGTGTTCTCCGGGAAGGATACATCCGAGGCTGCAGACGCTCTGCGACAAACAGCCCAACAGAACATCGCGCGAGCGATGCAGCAGGCACGCCAAGAGGCTGAAGAGAACGATGAAGAGGACCCTTTCACTGCGATGCAGGAGAGTCTCACCGCTCTCAGCAAGGCAACTGAAGAGCGAGTCCGCAATCTTCAGGGCTTCTAACAAGCTAATCCCGAAGGAGTCATTATGGCAGATCTCTACGTCGACGAGGGCGAACTCCAGTCCCTGTCCAGCACGCTGAGGCAGCGCGTGGATCAGATGGAAACGATCATCGACACCATCCCACAGACGCAGAATTTCCTTGCGAGCACCTGGGAGGGCGAGGCAGCTCGCGCAGCATTCAACCGCATGCAGATCGACGAGGAGGAACTTCGCTACATGGCTGACGTACTTGCCAAGGCTCAGCAGCTCCTCGACGAGGCGATCCAGACCTACGAGGAAACGGAGCAAAGCGTTTCCTCCCTCTGGTCCCTCTAAGGCGTCGAGTCAACCTGATCAAAGCGAGCGCCCGGCGGCCGTCACGGCGGCAACCGATCACGGGCACCGTTTGGGGAGGGAGGTGTCGGCTGGCGACGCGCGCGTCAGCTCATCACCATGATCAACAAAGCCTCACGAGGGCAGTCTCGCAACCGCTGGGATAAGCGCCAGTACGCGACGTACCTCGTCGCGCTCGAGCCGCAGCAGGCAGTCGACTGCTGCCTGGGTTTCTGGCGCTCAATCGGGGGGTTTACCGAGCAGGCTGGGGTACGCGAGCAGCTTGCGCGCCGCGGTTTCCTCGGCACCCAATTCACGATCGGTGGGACCGGCCGATACTACGCGTTCCGTTCCCTGGAGGATATATTCCCGGTGATGAGTGCCTTCCCGAAGCTCATGCCCAAGAAATTCAGGGACTCTATCCAGGAGCCGACCAGCATCATGGTTGCCGCCCGCCCATATTCAGCGGGTGGGCAACCGGCATCAGAGCTGTGGTGTTTCCTCGCGAAAGATGCCCTCAGGGAACCCTTCGTCACGGACGCATTCATGAAGTCCTCTGTGGAGGGAATAAGAGATTCCTTCGCCCAACAAGGCATCTTGCTAGGTGCCCCGCATTTCTTCCGAGGCGGAGATCTCCCCCGCGATCACGTCTTCTCCGACATGAGTCTCCTCGCATTGCGAAGGGACGCCGCAGCTTTCGTTCGCAACCAGTCACACCGCCAGTGAACTGCCCGAGGATCACCCCCTGCGCCCTGCGGTCTCGCCACCATACGCCGCGCAGGCAACACGTCGACAGGCTGTCGTCCTTTCGCTTTCAACGCCAAGGAGAACTATGACTCCGCTCTTCTCACGCATAGGCCGTAACCTTTCGATGGTCAAGCAACCCTTTATGGTCTTCCGCCTGTCGCTCACTCCTGACGAGGCCGTGGCGCGCTGCGTCACTCACTGGCGCACGTTCAAAATCCAGTCCGAGACTCCTGGCATGCGCGAGCAGTTCGCGCTGGCTGGCTGGGTGGGGACAGAACTCGTCATCGGAAACAACGGCAAGGCATTCCTTGCCGATGCGATCGCCACGTCGAGCGCGACCGCCACCGTTGCCGAACTGTTTCCGAAAGCGATACCTGACCGAGTCAGGCGAGCTTTCGTTGAAAAGACTTTTGTCGAGATAATCGCCCGGCCACTCCCTGGAAGCGGGGGGCGCATGTGCGAGCTATGGTGCCGCCTCGATTACACGTCAACAAACGAAACATTCTTCCAAGAGGACTTTTTCGCATCGGTGTTGGGGAAGCTCGAGCAATCGTTCCAGTCGGATCAGGTCATGCTGGCACCGTTGGAGCACCTGTCGAGCCGCGAACTGCCGACGGACGTTCCGCTGACCCTTCCCGCCCTCCGAGCACTACGTCAGGCGGCTCAGAAGAACCGCCGATAGAGCCGCAACAGCACAGAATCACGATGGACTCTTTTGCCTCAAGCATGCAACGAGACTTCGACGCGTCTTTCAGCCCGATCACCGTTTTTCGCCTGGCAATTACCCCCGACGACGCCGTTTCTCGCTGCGTCGGCCTGTGGAAGATGAAGGGCATCCGCTCCGAGAAAGTCGGCATGCGGGAGCAATTCAGACAGCGGGGCTGGTCGGGAACTGAGCTGATCATCGGACACAGCGGGCGGGCCTTCCTCGCCGACCTTTTGTTCGGCACGCACGCTGTTAGCCTCCTGCTGCCGCAGGCCTCCTCTCTCCTGCCGAACCGCGTCAAGCGAGCCGCCATCACCAAGATTGACGTGGATATCATTGCGCGCACAATCGAGGGCGAATCGGGGCCGATCACCGAATTGTGGTGCCTCGCAGATTGGGCGCAGCGGATCAACCTCAGCGGCTTTGAAAGCGATTACCTCGAATCGTCGATGCGCTCGCTCGAAGAGTCCTTCACCGCACAGGGCATCCTGTCCGCCCCCGCCCGTCACCTCGAGCGCTGGGATATCCCCTCAGACATCCCCCTCTCACACCCCGAGCTCACGGCAATGCGAACGGCCGCAAAGAAACGCAAACGGTAGCCACCCCTCTTCGGTCGGTCACCGCGCGGGTTCCCATGCCTCGTCGCCCCGGAGGTTGCGCAGAGGATGATATTCTGGCGGCGCAGCGCATCCCAGCCCAATTGGGACCGCGCTGCCGCGCCAACACAGATCTTGCACGAGGAGGTGGCTCGTGAGCGCGGGTAGGTCAGGTTTCTCCCTCGGTAGGGCCATTAACCGTCGCAGGTACTTCTACGCGCTGATCGCGGCAGACCCGAGTCAGGCGGTTACGCATGCTGTCGACTACTGGGTGTCCAAAGGTGCCTGGGGAGAGACGAACGGCATGCGCGACCAGCTCGCCCAGCACGGGTGGGTCGGCGCGGAGATCATCATCGGCAGCGACCTGCGCGGCCTCGCGATCAGGCCTCTCCTCGACGCCATCCCCGGCTTTACTCTCGTTCCCTCCGCGACACCCACGCCACTCAAACGCACCAGTCAGGAGAGGACCGAGATCCTCGTCGCGGCACGATCCTGCTCGGTTGGGGGACGCCCAGCGTCCGAACTCTGGTGCTGCGAGGCTCGTATCCTGCACGATAACCGCTGGGGCACAGACGCGTTCATGGACATGTCCTTCCGTGAACTCGCTGGCGCACTACAGCGGCAAGGACTCCTCCTGGAAGCCCCACGATTCTTCTACGGCGGCGACCTGCCGAAAGACCACCTCTTCACCATGGACGGCATCCTCACAATGCGGCGCGCCGCCAAAAAGGAACACGGCCGGCGCCCCATTCGATTCTCGGGATACTGAGGCGCGCGTGCGCATTGACGCCCGCACCACCATTGATCGCGCAAAAGAGTCTCGCCGCGGGCGCTAGCGCGCACCCACGGCGAGACGACAGACAGTCCGGGAGACTCAGCCCTGCGCGCGCAGGGAGGCCACCTCGTACAGGGCAATGCCCGTGGCGACGGCCGCGTTGAGAGACTCGACGGTCGACGCGATCGGGATCGACACGATCTGATCGCAGGTCTCGCGCACGAGGCGGGACAGGCCCGCGCCCTCGGCACCAGTCACGACCACGAGGGGGCCGTCCGCCAGCGACAGGCCGCGCAGGGGCGCGTCGCCGCCGCCGTCGAGGCCGACCACAAAGTAACCGGCCGCCTTGGCCTCCTCGAGGGCGCGCACCAGGTTCGTCGCGCGAGCCACGGGCACGCGGGCGGCCGCACCGGCCGACACCTTCCACGCGGTCGTGTTGACGCCCGCGCTACGGCGCTCGGGGATGATGACGCCGTCCGCGCCGAACGCGCCCGCACTACGCAGAACCGCGCCCAGGTTGTGGGGGTCCGTCACCTGGTCGAGGGCGACGAGGAGCGGGTGGCCCAGCTGCTGCAGAGAGCCCGCGATCAGATCCGAGGCATCGGCGTACTCGTAGCCGCGCACCTCGATGGCGACGCCCTGGTGGACGGCACCGTCGGTCGCGACATCCAGATCACGGCGGGTGACCTCGTACACGGGCGCACCCATCGCGGAGGCGAGGCGCACGACCTCCTCCACGCGGTCATCCTTCACGTTGTCGAGGATGAAGACGCGCTCGATCGGGACCGAGGCGCGGGCGGCCTCGGCGACCGGGTTGCGGCCCGCGATCAGCTCGTGGCCGGGCTTGACGCGGATCGACGACTTGGCGCGGGCACGAGCGATCGCGGCCTCCTGGGCCTCGCGGGCCTCGCGCTTCACCTTGCGCTTGTGGGCCGGGTGGTAGGTGCGATCCTCGGCCTTGGGGGTCGGGCCCTTACCTTCGAGGCGGCGGCGCGAGTGCCCGCCGGTACCGACCTGCGCGCCCTTCTTGGTGCCCTTCTTACGGATGGCGCCGGGGCGCCCGCTGTGTGAGGCCATGGTGTCTCCTCGTTTTCTCGTGAACTGACACAAGCGTACGGGTTTTAGGCCGCATCGGGGCCACCGGGGCGCGCGCGGGGGCCAAAATCACGCTGCGCGCAACGGTCACGCCCCCTGCAGAGCTTCCCCACCCTCCTCGTCACGATCAACGGGAGCATCTTTCAGCCGGCGATAGTCGACGGCGAGGAAAATAGCCAAAACGAGAACACCCGACGCGTAGCCGGCAACACCCACCCACGAGACACCGTTCATACCGAACCAATTCACGAACGGGCGAGCCAGCACGAGAGCAACGATGCACGCGACAACATTGCCGACAAAACTCGCCACATAATCACGCACAGACAGCAGCAAGTCATTAAAGAACCAGCCAAAGGCCGTGATCACCGTGCACAAAACCGCGGGCTGGAGCAGGAAAGTATTACCCCTGATCTTCTCACCGAACAGGAGCGTCAAGACCGGCTCACCAACAATCTCCAACCCCAGTGCGGCCACGGCAGCAATGGCAACGATCGCGCCGACCGTCTTCCACAACAGCGTGAGCGCCGAGCGCTTGTTCGAATGAAAACGCTCAGCGAACACACCCATCAGCGGACTGTAGACGTAGGTGGCACCCATCTGCACAATGACGGCGAGCGACGCGACAGCCTGATACACGCCCAAAGCTTCAGCACCATCGCTCGCAGCAAGCATCTGACGCGGGACAGTCAAAACCGACGTCGCTGCAATCTGAGCCACGACGAGAGGCGCCAACGAAACGAGAGTCTTCGCCGCACGCCCAAAGCGCACCTGCGGACGAATCGGCTCAAACACGCACGCGCGAGGCGCGTCATACAGAGCGCCGACCAGGATGACGACCGCCGTCATGAGACCCACAGCGACGAGCAAGGAATCAAAAAACCACAGGCCCACCGCGAAAGCAACGAGCGTGCCAATACCCTGCATCACGTAGGATTTTCCAGCAAAATCAAGGCGCAGGTGCCTCTGGTCAATCGCGTGGAAAACCTCAATGAAATTCGTCGCCAACGAGTACACGAGATACAACGAAATAACGGGCAAAGCATCATAGGACGTCGTCACGACGGAATAGACGACGCCGACCAGGAATGCCACGATAGACAGCACCGAGCGCAGCCCAACGTATTCACGCGAGGTGCGCTCCCCCGTCACATCCGTCACCTGGACCGTGCGCAGGCGGAAATCCGCAATCGGGTTCACGAGGTTCGCTATCGCCATGGCGAGCGCGAGCATGCCCGCAGCATCAAAGCCAGTCGCGAGGCGCACCACCAACACCGACGAGACGAGGTAGTTGCAGCCCAGGCGCGTCAGGGAGCCCACGGAGCTCCACATCATGTTGGCCTTCAGCGAGAGTTTCTCAGGTGCCTCGGCGCTTTCCGCGTTGGTCGCCACGGCCTCGTCGGTCACCACGGCCTCGTCGGTCACCACGGCCTCATCGGTCGCCACTGCCTCGTCCGGGAATGCGCCCTCTCGAGCGATATCCTGCGGCATTTCCATAAACCCCCCTCAGCGGAAGATCGTATAGCGCGCAACGAGCGCAACCGGGTAGCAGACAACCGCGAGTGCCTTGCTCGGCGCCATGGAAATAGCCCCCTTCTGATGGGCGAGCATGCATCCAACGAGGAACAGACTCGTCTCGCGGGCACGCGACTTCAGAGTGGTGGAACGCGCCGCGCAGTAACGCTTGTGCTTCCAATAGCCAATCGGATTCCTCTTGGCATTGGACGCAAAATTCTGCGTCAGACCGTCGGGCAGATAGTGGCAAATAGTGAGGATTTCGTTATCCGCCAGCATGTTGTAGCTCTCGTCAATGAGGAACCACACGGAGGATTCCGCGACGAACTTCTCACCGGGAGCCACGTCAAAGGGGTAGCGACGCAGAATCTCAGTGCGGTGAATCAGCGACGTATCGCCACGGAAACCCATCTTTTCGTGCAGATCCCACAGCGTCACCGCGCGCACCCCGTCAGGCATCCACGTGCCCATGGGGGTGTGCTCGTCAGTGCCGCGCAAGGCGACAATTCCCGCGAAGGAGTCGTCGCCTCGGATCTCTTCCCAACGCGTGAGAACATGCTCCACTGCGGTCGGCACGAGGTGGTCGTCTGAATCCACGACGAAGAAAAGCTCGCTCTGGCAGCGGGCAACACCCGTGTTGGTTGCGCGAGGCTTCCCGCCGTTCTCCTGCTTGACATAGTCGATCGACAGACGCCCCTCAGCAATCCAGCCTTGGACGAGGGACTCCGTGTCGTCAGTGGATCCATCATCCACGATCATCCACTGGAAATCCGTCGACGTCTGAGCCAGCAGGGACTCGTACAGCGCAGGCAAAATGTACGCTCGGTTGTATGTCGGGGTAAAAACACACAGGGTCGGGGCAGCGGTTGTCATCCGTATTCCTTCCGGCGAACGGCCTACGTCAGTGTTCTCCCGATTCAGTCTAGTTCCCCACCTGCGCCATCGCCAAGGACTCCGCGCCCGTCAACCCCGCGACAGCATGGCCGCGATCTTCCCGACCGTCGAGCCGGAGCGGATCGTCACCTGGCGGTAGAAGTCCTCGCGCAGGAGGCGCTTGTGGTAGGCGGTCTTCAGGAAGGTCTTCTCGTCAAACTTTGCCCAGAACACTGCGTGCTGACCGAAGTGAACCGCCTCGTCACCCAGCTCCATCGCCTCAATGCGCTCGCGCACGTGGTCCCGGTCCAAGCCCCGCGTGTAGAAGAGCGCATCACGGCGGGAGACCTCGCCATGCCACCAGTCGGGCAGGTTGCGCAGCTCCGCGACGTAGTCCTGCGCCGTCAGGAGGGCCAGCCGAATCGGGAAGTCATAGCGGCGCGCCAGGAGATCCTCAACTGTGCGGGCAACGTCCTCGTGCGGGGTGTTGGGCCCGGCACCGGCCTCGGCCTCGGCCTCGAAGAGGAGGTTGCCGCTGTTGATGTATGTGCGGACGTTTGTGAAGCCTTCGGCGGCAATCTGCTCGCGCAGCTCGCTCATGATGACTTTATTCTTGCCGCCGACGTTGATGCCGCGCAGCAGCGCCACATACTCCATGTGTTCCTCCCGTGTTGGTGACGCCTTGCGTCGTCGACCTGACACCAGGGTAGGGCCTCGGCTCGCATCGGGCTGATCGCGCACGTTGGTATCGCACCGATTGTAGGGTGGTCCCAGCCAGTAGAGAGGCCTAGCTGACGACACTGTCCACAGACTCTCTCGGGGCAATTGCATCGGTTCTCCTGAAGCACCCTGTCCACGCCCCCACCCTCAATTCCGCACGTAATTTAATCCGGTAACTTTTTGAGACAGCCTTAAAACGCTGCAATTCCAACGATGCGATTTCAGGTTTTGAACGAGTCGCGGGAGAATTACGTGCGAAATGGGTGAGTGCCGGGCTAGACACAGCGCCGAGGCCACGTCTGCTCAGAAGGGAACGCCTTTCCGAAGGATTCAACCTGATCGGCAGGATTCAACCCGATCGGAAGGGGTTGAATCTTCCCGATCGGGTGCACACCTCACACCAACAAGCATTTTTGCGGTACCCGAGCCCAGGAAAGCCCCTGCGCGGATAGGTTGTGGCGATGCGGATAGGTTATCGCCACGCGGATAGGAAAATAAGCTATCCGCATGCTCATAACCTATCCATGAAGCAACAACCTATCCGCGTACCCGTGGGCATGAGTAGGAACGTGCTGCTAGAGGAAACGATGCACTAGATAGGCCAGCAATGCACTAGCTACTAGGCAGTGCAATGCCTCCCTAAGTAGTGCAATAACACCGATCAACAAGCGAAAACGCGGCTCCTTGGCAGCCACGCCGCTATAGAGGTCGCCGGAGGGCACCGGCGGGCTTCGAGGCGCGGCGCCGAACGAAGTGAGGTCGCCTAGCCTTGCGGGCGGCCGGGGCCTCCGCCGCCCGCGTTGGTTCCAGGCCACCGCCAGACAAATTTCGCATGCAATTCCCCCACGACACGAATCGACGCACGCTCAAAAACCGCAGAATATCAACGATTAGATTTCAACACTTGAAATACACTCAGGGGAATTGCATGCGAAATTGCTGAGTAGCGGCGGGGCCTGGCCGGACAACGAGTCTACGTACCCGCGCCAGACAAATTTCGCACATAATTTCCCACGGTCACTTTTGGAGATAGCCCGAAAACGTTGCAATTGGAGGGGTCTGGGTTTTTCGGACCGTTTGTTTTGAGAGGGTTGTTCTGAGTAGTCTCGGCTGCTTGTGGCCGGGC
>NZ_JASONN010000366.1:0-262 GCF_030217285.1 Pauljensenia sp. UMB3104
TCCTTATCCTGGCCCTCATCGTGTGGGGTATCGTCGCCGCTGTGCGCGCGATTGCGGGCGCATTCACCGCTGATCCAGCGCCCCAGTCGACCCCGCAGTCCGCTGTCCAGTCCGGGGCCCTCGACGCCTCCGGGTACACGCTCAAGGGCGGCCAGGAAGCCACCGCCGACGGCCTGCTCACCGACGGAACGACGATCGACATTCCCGCCTGCCTGGATCGCGACATCACGGTCACCGCGAAGGCCACCGAGACCTCGTCTGG
>NZ_JASONN010000367.1:0-262 GCF_030217285.1 Pauljensenia sp. UMB3104
TTCCATCTTTTCGTCCAATTTCATGATAAAATCACGAACAGAGATTTTTTCGTCGTCTTCTTTACTTGCATTCATAGCTGCTCGCAAAAATTCTGCATTGGTAATGCCTGGAATTTCACTTGGATACTGCATAGCCAGAAAAAGCCCCATGCGAGCTCGTTCGTCCACATCCAATTCTAAGATATTGACACCGTCAAAGAGAACTTCTCCCTCGGTTACCTCGTAATTTGGATTTCCCATAATCGCTGCTGATAAGGTGGAT
>NZ_JASONN010000368.1:0-262 GCF_030217285.1 Pauljensenia sp. UMB3104
CACGATTGACGTTGTGGGAACCGACCATGCTCCGCATCCGCTCGAAGACAAGGACTGCGAGTGGCAGGCGGGCGCGTTCGGCATGACCGGCTTGGAGACTGCGCTGCCGATCATCATTGAGACGATGGTGAACACGGGCCGCATGGACTGGGCGGACGTTGCTCGCGTGATGTCGACGGTTCCCGCCCAGATCGGCCGCGTGGAATCGCAGGGCCAGGGCCTGGTCGTCGGTGCCCCCGCACACGTCACCCTCGTGGATGCA
>NZ_JASONN010000369.1:0-261 GCF_030217285.1 Pauljensenia sp. UMB3104
TCTCAGTCGGGTCGAATCGAAGCACTGGCCCGCGGTGGCAAGGGCATCGAATTGAACGATGAGCTACATGCAACCAACTGATGAAGGCTCGATCCTTTTCATGCTCACGGGGGTGGCAGACCACGGTCTACCACCCCCGTTGACGTTCAGTTGATCGGCCTCGTCCACGCGCGGCAAGGACTTTGGCTATGCGCCGAGCGCAAACCCGACAGCGCGTTAGTCAATCACGCGAGCCGAGCGCTGGCGAAGAAGCACATAGTC
>NZ_JASONN010000370.1:0-261 GCF_030217285.1 Pauljensenia sp. UMB3104
TCGTCAGCATCATCCACATCCATTCCGCCTCTGGTCATTCGAAGCGCCATCGTTGCCTCCCTCGGCGGCCTGCTCTTCGGCTTTGACACAGCGGTCATTTCCGGCGCGGAAGAAAAGCTCACCGAGCTCTACGCGCTCTCCTCTATGGGTGAGGGCATGATCGTTGCCATTGCAACCATTGGCACTATCGTCGGTGCAATCGTCGCCGGAAAACTCGCCGACCGCTTTGGCCGTAAACCCATTCTCTTCTGGATCGGCATC
>NZ_JASONN010000371.1:0-261 GCF_030217285.1 Pauljensenia sp. UMB3104
TTTCCAATAGCAAAGAAAGAAATAATTGATTCTAATTTATCACTAATAGCAAAGAGCAGGCCTAGCGGGCTTTGGGGAAGCTCACTCGCGTTACCACTTGGTAAATAGTGTTCACGGATTGCTGTGGCTACTTGGGGGTCTTCTCCAGCTTTTTTAGCATAAATTTCTCCGATAATTCCTTGCAATTCGCTAAATTCATCCACGATTTGAGTCACCAGGTCAAATTTATAGATTGCTGAGGTACGGTCGATTTCTTGAGTA
>NZ_JASONN010000372.1:0-261 GCF_030217285.1 Pauljensenia sp. UMB3104
GGGATCATCATGGGCTGGCTATGGCGGGCGGATGCCGACGGTGGAACCGACGGCGAGGAGACGCCTCGCCGCCGCGATCTGCCAGACGATATCGCCCCTGATATGGAACAATGGGAGGGTAGCAACGCAGCACCTCCGGAAGGAATTGTCACGGGTAATTCGGAGTTTGAGGCCAATCGTTTCGATATGGTTCGTCCCATCACGCAGGAGCGCTTAGGGCTCCTTTTTGACTCTGAGGGATGGGCCTGGCGTATCGACAGT
>NZ_JASONN010000373.1:0-261 GCF_030217285.1 Pauljensenia sp. UMB3104
ATTTGTGGAGATGGCGACCTGCAAGAAGGCGTTTGCCAAGAAGCATCTAGTTTCGCTGGCCATTTAAAATTAGGGAAACTAATCGTTCTCTATGATTCTAATGATGTTCAACTCGATGGGCCAACCAATATGGGCTTTACTGAAGATATTGAAATGAAGTATAAAGCTTATGGATGGCATTATCAACGTGTTGAAGATGGCAATGATATGGAGGCCATCAATGAAGCCATTGAAAAAGCTAAGGCTGAAACCGATAAACCT
>NZ_JASONN010000374.1:0-261 GCF_030217285.1 Pauljensenia sp. UMB3104
GACAGGAGCTTGGCTTCCTTTGTTGTCGCGCTGCGGGCGCCGATCACCTGGCGGGCCGAGGCCAGGGTGACCCCGCGCTCGCGCATCAGGTCGTAGAGGGAGGCGGACTCGAGCTCCTGCATGGTCGGCGCGATGTCCGTCGGGATGAAGTTGGTAAGCACGGCGATCGGCTCGTCGTTGGCAAAACGCGTGCGCTCAATGTGGACGATGAGTGTTCCCTCGGTGATCTTGAGGACGTCGGCTTCCTGAGCGTTGGCAGGG
>NZ_JASONN010000375.1:0-261 GCF_030217285.1 Pauljensenia sp. UMB3104
AACCAACGTTGTCAGCACGATGACCGCAAGAGAACCAAACATGTCTTCATTGTCATGTGTGACGCCAGCGAGAGCCACAGTAAACGCCGCACATGCTCAATTTGTTATCTGTGATCTCCTAAGCATCTGCCAGGCGCTGCGAGACGACGGTTGTGACCCCGTCACGCATCGTCACGCCGTAGAGCGCATCAGCGATTTCCATCGTGCGTTTCTGGTGGGTGATAACAATCAGCTGGCTTTCTTCCTGCAGCTCCCGGAAGA
>NZ_JASONN010000037.1:0-11554 GCF_030217285.1 Pauljensenia sp. UMB3104
CCCGCCATCTGGCGGGCGCACCCACATGTGTCTTGAGGTGAGGGAGGCGGTCAGGCCTCGTCACGCACGCCCTGGGTAGCCGCAGGCCGCGAGACGTTACGACGCGCGGCTAGACCGCCGGATTTCCTCGGTTGCAGCCCCATGGTTCCTCACCAATGTCGCATGCAATTCCCTCACGACTATTTCAAACATTGAAATCGCATCGTTGGAATTGCAACGTTTGTGGGGCCTGTCGAAAACTGACCGTGTTAAATTACCTGCGACTTTTGGGAGGGGAGCCGAGGAAGGGGCCGGGCGTAGACAACGCGGCCGGACAAGCAACGCGGCCGGGCATGCAACGCGGCCGGGCATGCAACGCGGCCGGGCACACAGCGCGCGCCCGGCCGCGAGATGGCAGGATCAGAAGTCCCAGTCCTCGTCCTCGGTGTCCACGACCTCGCCCATCACGTAGGACGAGCCGGAACCCGAGAAGAAGTCGTGGTTCTCGTCCGCGTTGGGGCTCAGGGCCGCCAGGATCGCGGGGTTCACGTCGGTCGCGTCGTGCGGGAACAGGGCCTCGTAACCCAGGTTCATGAGCGCCTTGTTCGCGTTGTAACGCAGGAACTTCTTGACGTCCTCGGTCAGGCCGAGCGGATCGTACAGGTCCTCCGTGTACTGCTCCTCGTTCTCGTAGAGCTCGTACAGCAGCGAGTACGTGTAGTCGCGCAGGTCGTCCTGGCGTTCCTGGCTCGACTCGTTCACGGCCAGCTGGTACTTGTAGCCGATGTAGTAGCCGTGGACGGCCTCGTCGCGGATGATGAGGCGGATCAGGTCGGCCGTGTTCGTGAGCTTGGCGTGCGAGCTCCAGTACATGGGCGCGTAGAAGCCCGAGTAGAACAGGAAGGACTCGAGCATCGTCGAGGCGACCTTGCGCTTCTCCGGGTCGTTGCCGTCGTAGTAGGACTTGACGATCTCGGCCTTCTTCTGCAGGGCCGCGTTCTCGTTCGACCAGCGGAAGGACTCGTTGATTTCCTCCGTGGACAGCAGGGTCGAGAAGATCGACGAGTAGGACTTGGCGTGCACCGACTCCATGAACGCGATGTTCGTGTAGACGGCCTCCTCGTGCGGGGTGCGCGCGTCCGGGATCAGCGACACTGCGCCGACCGTGCCCTGGAGCGTGTCGAGGAGGGTCAGGCCCGTGAATACGCGGTTCGTCATGAGCTGCTCGTCCTTGGTGAGGGTCTTCCAGCTCGGCAGGTCGTTGGAGAGCGGAATCTTCTCAGGCAGCCAGAAGTTACCCGTCAGGCGATCCCAGACCTCGAGGTCCTTGTCGTCTTGGATCTTGTTCCAGTTGATGGCCTCGAACACGGGCTCGGTCGCCATGGGGGCTCCTCTATGTGCGGTGTCGGACGGACGAGGCCGGGGCGGCCTCGCGTGCTCTCACCAGGATACCCGTGGGTCGCGTCTGTCGTGGTCGCGGGCTCGCCGGTGTCTCGTGGACGAGGTCACCTCGGGCGCGTGCGAAGGAGCGCCCGCCCGACGGTATCGTCGAGGCGAGCGCTCCCCTGTTGTCTCTGTCGGCGAGAGTGCGATCAGACGTATCCGAGCCAACGGCCGGAAGGTGCGAACTGGGATGTTCGGCCATCAGTGGTGGCCGTGCCGACCGCCATGTGTCCGCTGACGGGGTCAAGCCAGTACCATGCGCCACCCGACTGGATCCAGCCTGTGAGCATCATCCCGCTGCCGTCGAGCCAATACCAGTTGCCGCCGTCTTGGATCCAGCCGCCCGAGCGCATTGCTCCGCTGCCAGACAGGAGGAACC
This sequence comes from Pauljensenia sp. UMB3104, assembly GCF_030217285.1. Taxonomy (NCBI): domain Bacteria; kingdom Bacillati; phylum Actinomycetota; class Actinomycetes; order Actinomycetales; family Actinomycetaceae; genus Pauljensenia; species Pauljensenia sp. UMB3104. The sequence continues at coordinate 1,802 of NZ_JASONN010000037.1, forward strand.
ACCCGGTGCCGTCGTTCACCCATCCGGTGCGCATCTGGGCGCTGCCGGGAGTCATGTAATACCAGGAGCCGCGATCGAGCAGCCAGCCTTCCGCAGCCTTGCCGCTGTCGCTCAGGTAGTACCAGGAACCCCAGATGTTACGCCAGCCGCCGGCGTCCATGCGCCCACTCGAGGGGTCCATCCAGTACCAGCCGGTACCATCGTGGATCCACGCCTGCCCCATCGCGCCGTTGGCCTGCATGTAGTACCAGGAGCCTCCGTCCTGGAGCCAGCCTGTCGCCACAGCGCCGGAGGCGGTGAGGTAGTACCAGGTGCCGCCGATGTAATGCCATCCGCCGCTGAGCATGTGGCCGGAGCCGTCCACCCAGTATGACTTGTCGCCGTCGTGGACCCATGTGTTCACAGCCATGGTGGACGTGGCGTCCATCCAGTACCAGTTGCCTTTGTCGAACACCCAGCCGTTCTCGACGGCAGATACGGAACCGTTGAAGTAGTGCCAGCCGTCGTAGAAGCCCTTCCACCATCCACGCGTCGCAGCGAGTTTTCCGTTGTGGAACCAGTAGGTGTGGGGCGTGGTCGATGCGAATGTGTGCCCCATTCCGACGTTCATGTAGGGGTGGGTGATCCCGCCGGGGGTGAAGGTGCCGATGAGGGCGGGGATGCCGGCGTTACGCATCGAGTACGCCTCGAACCACTCGTAGCGGCCCTTCAGCGCGGGCAGGCCAAGGCGATCCGGGGTGTGGAACTCGTACCCCGTGTTCATGACGAGCGACGGGGAGAGCGCGTTCAGGAAACTCTCACTGTTGGAGCTTGAGAGGCCGTGGTGACCGGCTTTCAGCCAGTCCACGTGACCGACTATTCCAGCGACGTAGTCTTCCTTACCCTCGCCACTCTCGAGGTCGGCAGACAGGTAGGCGCTGTGTCCGTGAGCGGTGATCTTTGCCGTGTAGCTGATGAGGTTCGTGTTCGTGAGCTTGCCGGGGTGCGCGTATTCCTCGTCGGGAGACAGGGGGATGATCTGGATGAGCATGTCGCCCATCTGGATGAGGTCGCCTTGTCCGGGCTTGACGTGCTGGTTGAAGGTTGCCCCGTACGCGCCCTGAGCCCACGTTGCCGCGGCTACGAGGTCGTCGTAGACCTTCTGGTTGTCCCACAGCGGGTTCACTTCATCGCTGACCGAGTAGGAATCGTCGTAGACGGGCGTGTAGATGTGCTTGGGATGGTACCTGTGGATCAGAGTGTCAGCCCAGCCGATATGGTCGGAGTGCGGGTGAGTGCCGATGAAGAAGTCGAGGTTGGAGGAGTTGATGCCCAGACTGTCGAGGTAGGGGCGCACCTGGTCTTCCTGTCCCCATGTCGCGATGTTTGCTCGCCATGGGTATCGGGGGTCTGACCCGTCTGGGTAGTCGTTGTCGTCGCCTGCGTCCACGATTCCGAAGTGGCCGTTCGACTCGACGACGATGCAGTCGGCGCCCGAGAGGGACAGGATGTGCACCTCGTCGTTGCCGATGCTCCCGTCAGGGCGCGTGGTGACCAGGGGTGGGGTCTGCGTCGAAGGGGCTGACGGAGCGGACGAGGTGGGCGGCTGCGGGGCGGGGCGCGCTGCCCGGGCGTCCTCCTCGGCCTGTTGGGCGTCAGCTGTTTGGCGATCTTCGTCGGACACGGGTGGGTTAGTGGGGGCCGTGATGGACGTGTCCTCAGAAGAAACGTTTTCCTGTGATGGTGCTGCGAACGTCGCGGCAGGGGCTAGCGTCAGGGATATGGCGACGGCAAGCCCGGCCTCGACGGTGCGGAAGTGCTTCATTGCTCAGCGATCTTTTCTGGGTTAATGAGAAACTATTGTGCTGTTCCCCAGCCTAGAGGGTGTGGTGTTAAATTGCCACCTAATGATTACGTAACAATGTGAAGTGTGCAACATGGCGTCTTGAGTGTGGGAAGCGGAGAGGGACGTTGGAGGTCGGCGGACCGCGGGGTGATGCGGTTGCGCCTGAGGCCATAGCGCGGGCGGTTTACTGCGAGAAGGAGGCCGGTCGCAGGCCGTGGACGAGGTCACCATGGGCGCGAGTGGGGCGGTATCGTATGCGCCATGACGATGCCCACTTTCGCCGACGTTGACGCGGCGCTCGCCAAGCGCGACTACCGTGCGGCTCTGGACATGCTGGAGTCCATGGAGGTCGTCGGCGAGGATGCGTGCTACCGCCGCGACATTCAGGCAGCTGCCTGCGCTGACCGCCTCGGCCTGTATCCCCTGTGCGAGGAGTACGCGACGCGCGCACGCGCCTACGGGGACGACATGGCCGCGCCCTTCGCGCTCATCGCCCGTGCCCAGCGCCGCCAAGGCCTCGTCGCTGATGCCGAGGCCGTGGCATCGGCCGGCATGCGCCTGCATCCCCAATCCCCTGAGATCGCGCGCGAACTGACCCTTTGCCTCGTCGAGTTGGGGCGCTGCGAGGAGGCGCTGTCCGTCTCGCAGGTCGCCACCGACGGATTTCCCGACGACGTTGAGCTCCTCATGGCCTACGGACGCCTGTGGGAACCCGTGGACCCGGACGCTGCGCAGTGGGCGTTCGGTCGCGCCAAGGCGAACGCCCCGGACCTGGCCGAGGCGAAGTTCGCATACGACTCCCTGGCCCATCCCCTTAAGGGGGCCGGGCGCTCCTCGTACGCTATCGAAATGCAACCGGCCGTCGCGACGGCCTACCGGGGGATGCTCAAGCGCGTGACCTTCGTGCTCGATAAGGCGTGGATATTCGCGATCGTCGGCGGATTCGGGTCCGGTCTGGGCTATCTCTTCACCCTGCGCTACATGACGGATGAGCGCGCGCTCCTCTTCTTCCTCCTGTACGCCGCGTCGGCGCTGAGCGGATACGCGTTCGCGTTCCTCCAGATCGCGCTGTTCAACCGCACATTGCCGCGCGGCGTGCGCCTGACCTTTACACGCCTGCGCAAGCGATTCCCCGACCTGGGAAGCTCCGTCATGGACTTCATTCGCATGATCGTGCTGGCTGGACTCATTCTTTTCGTTCTGATGGCGCTGACGCGGTGATTCATTCGGTCGGTTAAAATCTCGATCACTCTGTGCCCATGCTTATATCCTGACCATCGAAAACGTGTCAAACTAGGCGCCTGACAGTTGCGTTGTAAGGCGCGGATAATCAACAGACAGCGCTATTGTGAGGGTGTGACCCATCAGCCCTTAGAATTCGCCGCACCGCCCAGGCCCTACCGCCTGGGGAATGACCAATTGCGTCGCTATAACCGCGTGCGCTCCGGGCAAAAGAAGCAGGGCCGCATCAACATTGCCATCGATGTCGTCACCGTCCTCCTCATCATCTCCGTGAGCGCGATCGTCGCCGTCGTCGAAATGTCCTCCATGCCCGAGCCAACCATTGAAGCGCTCGCCGCTGTGGCCCTGGCCCTCATCCTCGGAGGAGGCCTCATTCTCCTCGCGCTCCTCGCCGCACTCATCGTCGTCGCGCGCCGGTGGCATCGTGAATGGGACTGCAACGAGGACCTCGTCATCTTCTCCGACTCTCACGCCGCCCTGCGCGCCGCCCGGCGCGACGGCGCCATCATGACCGCCTGCGCGCGCATGCAGCTCGCCTGGTTTATCGGATTCCTCGCCGTCGGCGCCATCGCCCTCGCCACCGAATCTGCCCTCCTGGCGGCCCTCGTCTCCCTGCCGCTCGCGATGGGCCTCGTCAATTCCTGGCGCTCCTGCCAAGCCCTGCGCAGGATCACCGCGCGCACCCTCTAATGTCATCCGTGCGCGCGATTTGTTTGCGCGCGCATAGACCCAGAAGCCTGCCAGCCGGTAGGCTTATCGCATGACGAATCCTCTCATCGACTCCCTCGCGTCGATCATCGAACAGCAACCCGAGGACCATGCCCTGCGCGAGCATCTCGCCGAACTCCTGATCGCCGAGGGGAGGGGCGTCGAAGCCGTCTCCCACCTGGCCGTTGTCCTGGCCGTCGACCCGCACAACGAGCGAGCCGCAGCCCTCATGCGCAGCGCCCTCGGCGTGCCCGAGGCCCCCGCCCCGTCTGCGCCTACTGTCGACGAGGCTGAGCCTGCCGCGCCCGCAACAGACGAGGATCGGGTGTTGCCTGAGGCGGCCTTCGCCGGCGAGGTCCCGGTGCCACCCGAGGCGCCCGAGGCCTCGGCCCCGGCCGTAGACAGGTCGACTGCCGCTGAATCTGAGCCCGCGGCCCCCGCCTCGTACGAGGTCGAGACCGTCCCCGCCCCCGAGGCTCCCGCTCCGTCTGCGCCCGCCGCCCCCGCCTCGGACGAGGCAGGCATTCCCGCGATCGTGACGATTCATCCCGCGGCCTTCCCGCAGACGGCCGAGAAAGGGAACAACGAGGGAGGCGCGTCGACAGGCGAGGCCGGAGATGGGCAGGATGACCCCGCTTCCGCCGACGGCGCCGATCCGGAAAACTTCGACTGGAAGAGTGCCGAGAAGCAGGTCGGCGGGCCCGCGCCGGCATTTGTGAAGGTGGGAGCAACCGACGGCGAAGTCGAAATCGACGACAAACCCCAAGGTGACGCGTGGGACGTTGAGACAGTGACGGCAACGCTGGCCGACGTCGGCGGTATGCAGTCCGTCAAGGACCGCCTCACCATGGCCTTCCTGGCCCCCCTGCGCAACCCGGAAATCCGCAAGCTCTACGGTAAGAGCCTCAGCGGTGGCCTGCTGCTCTACGGTCCTCCCGGATGCGGCAAGACCTACATAGCCCGCGCTCTCGCCGGCGAGGTCGGTGCCGCGTTCATGAACGTCAGGATCAGTGACGTCCTTGGCCACTACATCGGTGACTCCGAGAACAATCTCCACGATGTCTTCGAGACCGCGCGCGCCTGCGCCCCCGTCGTCCTTTTCCTTGACGAAATCGACGCGGTCGGCATGAGGCGATCGCCGTCGTCTGCTTCCTACATGCGACCGGTCACCAACCAGCTCCTCATGGAACTGGACGGCATCGGAGCCGACAACGAAGGCGTCTTCATCCTGGCTGCCACCAACACTCCGTGGGACGTGGACCCCGCGCTGCGCAGGCCCGGACGCTTCGACCGCTGCGTCGCCGTCCTACCCCCCGACGGACCCGCCCGCCAGGCAGTTCTCTACCACCACCTCAAGTCGCGCCCCGTCGAAGGCATCGACATGGGATACCTGGTCCAGCACACCGATGGATTCACCGGCGCCGACCTGGCTCACCTGGTCGACAGCGCCGTCGAATACGCGATGATGGACTCCGTGCGCACAGGCAATGTGCGCATGGTGACCATGCAGGACTTCTTGAGGGCGCTGGCGCAGATTCGGCCCAGTGCGGGACCCTGGTTCGTCACCGCCCGCAACATCGTCGAATACGGCAATCGAGACGGCCAATACGACGACCTCGCCGAATACATGAAGGCAAACAACCTGATGTGAGGAGGTGGGCGGCGCACTCGCGCTGCCCACCCCTCGCCGTTCGCTACCGATACCGAGGAGGACCGATGTCTCCCGAGGAGATCTCCAAGCGGATCAATCACGCCCAGGCCTTGATCGACATCAAGCGCCCCGAACGAGCCATCGAAAAACTCGTCACGATCCCTCAGGACGACCCCGAGGTCTCAGCGCGAGTGAACTGTCTCCTCGCCCACGCTCACCTCACAAATCACGAGCCTGAGAAGGCCTATGCGTGCGCTCGGCGAGCCGTCGAAGCCTCCCCCAACAACCCCAGCGCGCTGTACTGGCTGAGCTACTTGGAGGGGGACCGCAAGCTCGCCCTCGAACACGCCACGCGCCTCGTCGAACTCGCGCCAGAACAAGGTTTCAGCCACACCATGAGGGCCCACGCCCTCGCGCGCAACTTCCAGTGGGAGGAGGCGCTGCGCGAGGCGCGGGAAGGCGCGCGTCTCGACCCCGAAGACCCCTTTGCGCTCAACACCCTCGGCCGACTGCTCGCCCGGGACGACGAACAAGCGGCACTCGACGTCTACCAACGCGTCCTCTCACTCGACCCAAACAACGAGGCCGCCCGCGAAGCGATCGCGGACATACAAGAAGTCGACCGCACCGACGCCACCAGCCGCCTCTACCGCGACCTCCTCGCGGAGAACCCCAACGAGAAAACATACGAGAATAAGCTCCACTGGCTGGTGTTCAAGCCGCTCTTCTACCTCTGCCTGGGCCTGACGATCACCTATGTGATCGGCTGGTCGATCGCAGGCCTCGTCTACGTGTTCGGCAGTCGCGACGCGGCGATCATCGTCGGACTGGTATGGTCCGCGTTGATTCCCCTGCGCGGCATGGACAGCGCAGTGCGCAGACACCTCTCACAGGTCGCCGCCGGACAGGGCAAGACGCGCCGCGAGGTCGTGGACCTGACGTTCAAGCGCCGACCCGTCGGTGCGACGATAGCGACGATCTCGCTCGCGCTCCTCGTCGTCACCCCCGTGGCATTCGCGGTGCTGCGGTACTTTGTCCCCGCGTCCTCGTGGTGGACGGCCGTGGGCGTGCCCATCCTCGTCATGGCCTGCGGGTGGATCGGCGCCGCCATCGCCCGCTACATGGTTTTCAGACGCGAACGCTAACAGCGGGTGGCGCGTGGGCGGCGGCTCGCGCGTGGACGGTTGGTAGCGCGCAGTCGGTGCGCGCCGCCTCAGTCCTTCGAGAGCCTGCCTCGCACAGCCCCCGCGCCGAACGTCAGCACCGTCAACGCGGCCTCCAAACCGCCCAGGGCCAGCCCCTGCCTCGTATGGGCAAAACGAGCGCCCTGCGCGCGGCGACGCTCACCGCGGCGGAACAGCCAACGCTCCACCCCGACCGTGATCATCGCCGAACCCAGCGCTGCGCCCGCGAGAACCGCCAACTCGGCCGGATCCGCCTCCGTCACGCCCTCCAGCGGATCCTCGCCCGCCACGGGTGAGGACTTCGAGCAATCCACATCCTCGTCGTCGTAGGGCGGAAGCTCCGCGCCCTCCGGCAGCTGCGCCACCATCGACCAGCCGAGCACCCCCAGCAAACCCGCCTTCACGAGGCCGCGCAACGGGCGCGAGCGTACGTAATCCGGCAGGGCGTACCACGCGACAGTCGCGCCCACGCCCGCCGCGAACCCCGCGACCCGAGTCGGGTCCATCGAGCCGGCGCACGGACAAGAACAGGTAGATGAGGCGCTCATGGCCAGTCCTTTCGATCAGGCTTCGTGGATCAGTCCGCGAGCAGGTCCAGCAGGTGAGAGACGACCTTCCCGCCCGAATAGGCGGAACCGTCGTGCTGGTACTCGTTCGTGATGTAGTGCCGGGCACCGATCAGGTTGCCCGTGTCCAGGGACAGCTCGCGCGGCACGAACATGTCGTCGTAGTACACGGCCGCCGCGACCGGCACCGTGTTCTCGGCCAACACGTCCGGCAGGTACACGGGGGTCGCCTCCGTCGTCGACGCGAGGATCTCCGCCGCGCCCTTCAGCGGAGCCAAGCCCGGATCCTCGTCGAACACGCGGCGCATGAAATGCTCGCCCGTCAGGTAGAAAGGCTCGCTCTCATCCAGCGGGTTCGCGTCCTTCACGAAGCCCGGGATCTCCTCGGCCAGGCGATCCGCCGCCCAACCCGTCGCCGTGCCCACCAGTTCCGGTGTCGCGCACGCGTAGATGTACTCCTGGAACACTCCGTAAATCGGCGCGACGTCCACCTGCGAGCCGATCGCCGCCAGGAACTGCGATGAGAGGCGGCGCTCGCCTCGAACCGACGTCCACGGGCCCTCGAGCAGGTAGTGCAGCTGATCCGTGTTGCTCTGGCCGCCCAGCATCATGCCGATCATGCGCAGGCGCGCGGGGGAGAGGCGCTCACCCGTCGGAAGCGTCTCCTCCGTGTCCGCCAAGTGCGCGCACAGCTCACGCACCGTGCGCTCATCGCCCGGGTGGCGTTGGAAGTACGTGCGGTTGCGCGCCGCCGTGCGCTCATACGTCAGGCGGTAGATCTCATCCACATGGACGAGGCCGGGAAGGCCTCCCGTGATCAAGCTGGCCTTCAGGCCCTGGGGAGCCAGCGACAGGTACGAGGTCGTGATAAAGCCGCCGAAAGACTGGCCGAGCGTCGTCCACGGGTCATCCCCGCACAGCTCGCGCCGCAACGCCTCCGCGTCGTACACGATCTGGTCCTGGCGGAAGTGGCGCAGGTACGCGGCTTTCTCCTCGTCCGTGTCCAAGTGGGAGAGCGCCTGAGCGTCCATGCGGGTCGACTGGCCTGTGCCTCGTTGATCCAGGAGCACCACGCGGTAATCCTGCAGGAGACGATTCATCCATCCGCCGGTAAACGTGCCGAAGCGCGGGCTCGGGTAGCCGGGTCCGCCCTGCAGGAACACCGCGTAGGGCGCATCCTCGCGGCCCTTACGCACGACCTCGCGCGCGAAAACCTGGATTGTCGGATTGTCCTCGCCGGTCGGACGCAGATGATCCAGCGGGACGTCCAGACGGTGCTCGTAAACGGTGTGGCCATGGTGCAGGTACGACTCTGTGTGCATGGACACAATGGTAGCGGTTTTGGGGCGGTGCCGTTGTGGCCGTGGCTGTTCTGGGTGCTGTTTGGCCCGGCTGTGGGGCCGTGCTGCTTGGTGTGCCTGTGGGCGGTGGCCCGCCCGATTGATGGTGTTGCGTGTGGCCCCACGGCCCCACGGGTGTTCCGGGTGCCGTCGGGCCCGGCCGCCCGCGAGATCGCCACACGCGAGCTTCGCTCGGAGTGGTCGATCTCGAAGCCCGCCCGTGCCCTCCGGACCCTCCGGCACCCTCCACACCAGTGGCACCTGTGGTGCTGTGACTAGTCCGGCCAGGCCCCGCCGCCTCCCACGGGCGCCACAGCCCGGCGCCACGCCTCGAAGCACCACTAGGCCCCGCCACCGCCCATAGGCACCGCAGCCTGGTCCTCCGGACCCTCCGGCGCCCTTTACTCCAGTGGGGCCTGGTTGCTGGTTCGGCGCGTCGTCTTCTTGTCCGGCCAGGCCCCGCCGCCTCCCACGGGCGCCGCAGCCTGGCCATCGGGTTCCTCCGGCGCCCGAAATACCAGTGACGGTGGGGGTTTTGCACTACACGAAGCCTGCTGGCGGCGTGTCGTCGGCGTGTCGGATGCTCATGTAGTGCAATTCCCCCCGTTTGGTGGCGTCGCCAGTCACGGGTATCGTGTCTGGGCACTGTCGACCGGGCGGCCCGGGGTGTCTGAAACCGTCATCGTCTTTGCGGGTGAGCAGTGGTGCTGGTGGTTTCAACGTCGCCGCGTTGTCGCGCCTCGAGCGCGACATTTTTCGCCCTGCTCGGCCCGATGTGGGTGTGAGCGCGAAAAAGTTCTCCCTGCGTCGCTGGTAGATCGTGAAAGCGCGAAATAGTTCGCCCTGTGTCGCTGTTTCAGCGCGAATGCGCGAAAAAGTTCGCCCTGCGCGCTCAAATTGGGCCGAAATTGGCGTTTTATGGCCCGCTGGGCGAGTTTTTTCGCGGAAGAGCTGCTGGAGGGGCCGTGCCGGGCGAATTTTGTCGCGCCAATTGGCCCTGCGCCGGTCTTGGATGCGATGCGGTGCACTTCAGGCTGGTGGCGGTGGGGGGTTTGCAGCATTAGGGGCGCTCTGACGGCGTGTAGTAGCTCTTATGATGCAATTCCCCCCGATTGGTGGCGGTGAGGCCGCGCTATTTGATGTGCGCCCAGCAATTTCGCAGGTCAAGTCCTGTGGAGTGGTGTAATCGTTTTGTGTCCTTCGGGGTGGGTTATGCGCTGAGTTGGAGTGTGGGTTC
>NZ_JASONN010000376.1:0-261 GCF_030217285.1 Pauljensenia sp. UMB3104
TCTCTTTATTCAAACATATATATTCATTAACAATTTATTATTAGTTTTCCAAAAAAACAAAATAATGCCTCTTTAACTAGTATCTGCCAACTCCAAAATTTTCTGAAAGGTTTTCCCATTGCGAATAGTCAAAGACTTGTAAAAGCTAGATTTGAGTAGCTTCTTGTAGTAGTTGGACTTGAGATAGTCAGCCTGATCGCTATTTCTGTAAAAGAAGGCTGTCTGACCGAAATGCAGCAGCTCCTTGTCATTTGCCCAGCT
>NZ_JASONN010000377.1:0-260 GCF_030217285.1 Pauljensenia sp. UMB3104
TCCTGGGTCACGTGGCCTGCGATCGCGGGGCCGACTAGCGAGGGCAGGACCCACGCCAACGAGAAAGATGCGAAGAATGTGGGGCGGTGTCGCGGGGAGGCGACCGAACCCACGAGGACGTAGAGCGGCACGATGAGGAGGCCGCCCCCGAGGCCTTGAAGCGCACGCCCGACCACGAAAATGACGATGTTTGAACCGGCAGCGCACACGACCAGGCCGACGGCAAACAGAACCAGGCCCGCGAGCAGGACAAAACGGGG
>NZ_JASONN010000378.1:0-260 GCF_030217285.1 Pauljensenia sp. UMB3104
CCGTTAAATCCACGAGGGTAACCACATGTGAGAACGCCAGAAGCTGTAGTTGACGACGTCCGCGCGCCACAGGGGCAGGAAATATATCGCGCACATCAGAATGGCGATCGTGAGCACTGCGGCCACGGCCCAGCCGGACAACTCCGTGCGTCGGGGCAGGGGAGCGCTGAGGGGGTGTCCGTCGGCGGTTACCCATCCCGTGAGTACTGCGATCATCCATGCGACGGATAGGGCGACAAATGGCGCAAAGACGACCGTGT
>NZ_JASONN010000379.1:0-260 GCF_030217285.1 Pauljensenia sp. UMB3104
TTCCGAGGAAGCGAATATCGCCGCGTTTGAGGATGGCGTGGAGGGCTTTGATAATCGAGCCGATGCGCGGGTGGTCCGGGGCAACCCCGTAGCGAACCAGACCGTAAGGGGTGGGGAGCTTATCGAAAAGGTCAATGCTGACCGGGATATCGGATTTACTGAGGATATCCGAGGCGTAAATCCCGGCCGGTCCCGCGCCGATCACCGCTACCCGATAGGGGCGTTCCCGTGTGGCCTGCTCAGGTGTGGCCTGTTTGGTT
>NZ_JASONN010000380.1:0-260 GCF_030217285.1 Pauljensenia sp. UMB3104
GGCAGCGCTAGAGGAATTGGATCAGGTAGAGGGCATTTCGACGCGGGCAGCTAATTCCGCGCGCAAGTTTGCCGAATTGCTCGCGGCAGGGCGGTCACGACTCGAAGACGGCGAGGGCGTAGCTGAGGTCCTGGACTACCTGCTGGACGAATCGGGGTACGTGCAGGTTCTTAGCGAGTCTTCGGATCCTCGGGACGAGGGCAGAATCGAAAACTTGGCAGAATGGCACACGGTTGCTTCTGAATTTGATTTGTCTGAGC
>NZ_JASONN010000381.1:0-260 GCF_030217285.1 Pauljensenia sp. UMB3104
CGATGTATCAAGGGGCTTCTTCCAATAGGTCGGCAAAGGGCCGATGTCCGGCAGTTTCGTGCCCATCGCAAGACGGTGGTTGGGCAGGACATCGTCGAGGTTCACCACACCAAAAAGCCCAGAGAAGACACGCGTTGTTTCAAGCGCGACCGCATGGTGCTGCTCCGGCAGTGTTGGGAATGAGACCGCGTCATAGAGAACGCCTGTAAACAGGTTTTCAGCCGCATCGCATGGTGCAGAATACAAGTCGATATTCGCCT
>NZ_JASONN010000382.1:0-260 GCF_030217285.1 Pauljensenia sp. UMB3104
GCATGGTGCCGGGCAAGGGATGGGCCACCTTTATCGAGGCCGTGGCGCAGCTACGCTCCAGCGGCCTGGAGGTCACGGGCGAGCTTCTGGGAGCGGGTGCCGATCTGGAGGCTGCACGCGAGCTCATTGCGGCACGAGGCCTCACCGATGCCGTGAGCGCCCCTGGCCGAGTGAGCGCCGACGAGGTACGTTCCCGTTTGGCGGGCGCCACCCTCGTCAATCCGACGGTCCTGTCGGAGGGTTTCCAGACGACTCTCCTC
>NZ_JASONN010000383.1:0-260 GCF_030217285.1 Pauljensenia sp. UMB3104
ATCCCGAGCTCATCCGTTTCCACGTCTGCTGGGGTTCCTGGCACGGCCCGCACACCACGGACATCCCGTTCAAGGACATCGTCGACCTCGCTCTTGCAGTGAACGCCAATGGCCTGACCTTCGAGGCAGCGAATGCGCGCCACGCTCACGAGTGGACAATCTGGAAGGACATCGAGCTTCCTGAAGGAAAGTACCTGATCCCGGGCGTTGTATCTCACTCCACAAACGTTGTCGAGCACCCCGAATTGGTTGCCCAGCGT
>NZ_JASONN010000384.1:0-259 GCF_030217285.1 Pauljensenia sp. UMB3104
TGGAATAAACATCAGCGTATCGACCGGCCCAATAAGGCGCGGCTTCCACTACCTGACGGTGAGAAACGTCGTCCGACCAGCGACGATGATTTTTCTTCGTGCAATACTCGCGACACCCTCGCGACACTATCGCGACACTATCGCGAGACCCCAGCGACTGGAACAGGGGAACAGGGGAACAGGGGAACAGGGGAATTAATTAACGCTCAACCCCCGAAAGCGTCTGGCTCAAATTCCGGCTCAACCGGCCCGGCGCAAA
>NZ_JASONN010000385.1:0-259 GCF_030217285.1 Pauljensenia sp. UMB3104
TGAAGGTTCCGTCCGTGTAGGTCAGCGTGTAGTCGAACCAGCGTTTGCCGGTCATGTCAGCGGCAGGCACCTCGAAGGTGAAGTGCGTGACGTCTTCGCTGTCATGTGTCAAGTTGATCGCGCGCGAATCTTTATCGGCGCTCGACTTCATGTTCAGTGTCACCGTCTTGACGCTGGTGTTGTCCGTGATGGTGAAGTCGAATGCCAGTGGCTGGTCGGCGCGAACTGTGGATGGGGTGGCATCTGTCAGCGCCGGTTC
>NZ_JASONN010000038.1:0-7609 GCF_030217285.1 Pauljensenia sp. UMB3104
CCCCAGATTCACAGACACGAAAAGCCTCCCATTCCCTGGACTTCAATTTCGATGTCCAAGAAACGGGAGGCAGTTCAGAACGAGGCCGGGGCTGATGCGTGACGCGAGGCCGTGCCCCGCTGACGACGCGCTTACTTCGAGGCGGACTCGCGATCCGCGTCGCGCGTGATCTTACGGGCGAAACCGTAGAGCAGCCACGTCGCACCCGCGAAGAACGCGATGCCGAGTACGTTCGCGACGGGGGTGTAGCCGTCGCCGATGAACGGCAGCGCCAGCGGGGAATCCGAACCCGTCGCACCCGCGATGCCCGCGTAGATGACGCCGAACAGGGACTCGCCCACAATCAGACCCGTCGCAGCCAGCGTGCCGAAACGCTTCGCGCGCTCCGCGTCCGCCTGCTTGGAAGCCCACCTGTTGTACAGGAAGCCAATCAGGCCGCCGATCGGGATCAGGATCGTGAGGGAAACAGGCAGGTAAATACCCATGCCGACCGCCAGCGGAGGCAGAGCCAGCTTGCCCTTCGACGCGGGGCGTAGAACCTCGTCGATGATGATGACGACGACGCCGATCGCCGCGCCAATACCCAGGAGCTTCCAGTCGATGCCGCCGCCGAGGACGCCCTTCGCGAGCGAAGAAATCAGCGAGGCCTGCGGGGCCGCCAGCGCATCCGGGCCAGCGCCCGGCGCACCCTGGAAGCCGAAGGAGTTCTGCATGAGCTCCAGGACCGGAGGAATGATCAGTGAGCCGAAGACAACACCGATGACCAGGGCGACCTGCTGCTTCCACGGGGTCGCGCCCACCAGCTGGCCCGTCTTGAGGTCCTGCAGGTTATCGTTCGCGATCGTCGCGATACAGAACACGATCGCGGACGTGAACAGCGTGTACGCGATGAGCGCCGTGTTCTCCTCCGTGGTCGAACCGCGGCCGTGCACCGCGAGGATAACAACCGCCGTGATGACGACGACCAGCAGGCCGACGCCCGACACCGGCGAGTTCGACGAACCAATGAGGCCCGCCATGTAACCGCAGACCGCCGCGACCAGCAGACCCGCGAGCAGAATGAAGAGAACCGACACCGCGATCAGGACCGCCGTGTTGTGCTCGATCTGCGTGCCGCGCATGAACCACCACAGCAGGCCCGCGATCGGAACCATCGCCACGAAGATAGAAACGATGACCCACTTGCCGGGGATGTCCTGCTCGGTGCGGTCGATCTGCGCGCCGTTCTCCTTGGTGCCGCGCGAGGCGCGCAGCGACTCCGACATGCCGCGGACAATCGGGCCCATGATCTTGATGAGCGTCCAGATGGCGGCGACCGCCATGACGCCCGCGCCGATGAAACGCACGTCCGTCTTGAAGACTGTCGACAGGGCGTCAGTCAGGTCGTCCGCGCCCTGCAGCTGGCCATTCGCGTACAGGGGCAGGAGGACGCCGTAGGAAATCACCATGCCGATGAACATCGCAACGCCCACCGTCATACCGACCAGGTGACCCACGCCGATCAGGGCGAGGGACAGGGAGGTGGAGAGCATCGTGCCCGTCGAGCCGATCTTGAAAGCGGTACCGACCTCGGAGGCCGTCACCTTCAGGTAGCCGAACAGGGCCATCGCCGCCGAGGCCAGAGCGCCCCAGGTGATCGCGAGCAGGCCGCGCTTGTTGTCCTCGCCGGCCTCCTGGGAGTCGCCAACCTTGAGGATCTCAGCGCCTGCCACGCCCTCGGGGTAGGGCAGGTTCGAGCCCGTCACGAGCGCGCGACGCAGGGGAATCGAGTACATGACGCCCAGCGCACCGCCGACCGCACACACGAACATGGTCTGCCAGTAGGGGAAACCGCTCCACCAGCCGACGATCACGAGGCCGGGGAGGACGAAGATAACCGCCGACAGTGTGCCCGCCGCCGACGCGATCGTCTGAACGATGTTGTTCTCCTGGACCGTGTGATCGCCCCAGAAGCGCAGAACCGCCATCGAAATGACGGCCGCCGGAATCGACGTTGCGAACGTCAAGCCGACCTTCAGACCCAGATACACGTTCGCAGCCGTGAACACCAGCGTGATAATGCCGCCGATGATGATGCCACGCAGGGTCAATTCTTTGAGCGACGTTTGCTTCGCCGCAGTTGGCGCAGACACGAAAAATCCTTTCGCTGCGTTGAGTAGATACCCTGCAAGAGTAGAGCATGTATGCACGCCCGTGAATGGTATGCGGTCGCTTAATCTCGTTTTCAACTGTTCTCAATGGGGAGGTGGTGGCCGCTTTGTGTGTTGCCGTGTGATCTTGCGGGGTTGTGTGGCCCTGCTCCCAGCCTTCCCGGTCGATTTGCGCTGCCCGGGGTGTTCTGTAGTAGAGTATCCGGGTAAGGTAGCGTGTCCGAGCGGCCGAAGGTGCAGCACTCGAAATGCTGTGTGGTGTCACAGCCACCCTGGGTTCAAATCCCAGCGCTACCGCCACTGCCGCCCGGCCCCAATGGGGCCGGGCGGTTTTGTTATGCCTGGATGGTGTGGGCGCGTGCGCGTGTGTGCTTGTTGCCCACGGGCCGCTCTCCCATCAATTTCGCACGTAATTCCCTTGCAACTTGTTCAAACATTGAAATCACCTCGTTGGAATTGCAACGTTTTTAGACGATCTCAAAAAATGACCGTCTGAAATTATGTGCGAAATTTGTCTGGACCGGGCCCTGCCACGGCCCGCGGGCGCCGCAGCCAGGCCCCGCCAGGCCCCTCCGGCACCCTCCACACCAGTGGGGCCTGGTGTGATGGGCGGCCCGGCACGTCGGCTCGAAGCTCGGCCAGGCCCCGCCCCCGCTCGCGGGTGTCGCAGCCATGCCCTGCCGCCGCTCATGGGCACCACAGCCCGGCCCCTCTGTCATCCAGCAATTTCGCATGCAATTCCCCTGAGTGTATTTCAAATGTTGAAATCTAATCGTTGATATTCTGCGGTTTTTGAGCGTGCATCGATTCGTGTCGTGGGGGAATTGCATGCGAAATTTGTTTGGGGCTGGGTTATGCCGCCGCCCACCGGCACTGCGGCCAGGCACTTCGGCCCCTCTGGCGCCCTCCACACCGGTGGGGCCTGGTGTGCTGATGGGTATTGCACTGGAGGGCCTACGTCTGCACGCGCGAAAAAGTTCTCCCTGCGTCGCTGTTAGATCGTGAAAGCGCGAAAAAGTTCGCCCTGCGCGCTCAAATCGGCCCAAATTCGGCGTTTTTGCGCTTGCTGGGCGAACTTTTTCGCGGAAATGTCACTGGAGGGGTGGTGTTGGGCGAGTTTTTTCGCGCCAGCCGGTGCTGTGCCCAGTACTTGTAGGCGATGCGGCGCACTTCGGGCTGGCTGCGATGGGGTTTTGCACTACACGAAGCCTTCTCGCGGCGTGTCGCCGGCGTGTCGAACCCCCGTGTCGTGCAATTCCCCCCGACTGGTGACGGCGAGGCCGCGGTTTGCAGTGCTGGGGCGCCCAAACCGCAGACCACCTCGGTGAAAAACACTGAAAACGGGCTGTTAGTGGCGAGGTGGTCTGTGTTTTGGGCGCAACGGTGCCTGTCGTGGCGTGTTGCGCGCACGCAAACCCGCTATTGCGAGCGGTAACCCGCTCTGTCGCACGCAAACCCGATATGTGGAGTGTGGGCGGGACTGCCCAGGCGCGTATTAGCGGGTCCACGTGTGGATTAGAGGGCCCACGTGCGAGTCTCAGGCCCACGTGCGAATGAGCGGCCCCGCAAATGGTTAAGTCGCTGTGGCGTCGCAGAGTTGGGAACGCTGCTGCCGTGAAGTACGTGTGCGCCGATCGTGCCGGAGCTTTCGCCAGGGATACGCCAGAGGCGGGACCCCGAAGGATCCCGCCTCTCGTTGCGTGCGGCGGCCGTGCCGTCTGCGCTGGAAAGTCGGCGCTGGAAAGCGAGCGCCGGACAGCAGCCCTCGAACCTCAGCCCGCAGCGAGCAACGACGGCCACGAAAGCGTCAGGCGCGCAGCGCTCAGTTCTTCCACCAGCCCTTGACGGTGTCGATGGCCTGCGTGCCCAGGTCGGACAGTGCGGAGTGGGCGTTGACCAGGCCGGAGGACAGGCGGGCGGCCTGGAAGCGGGAAGCGACGTTCTCCCAGTTCACCAGGTTCCACCAGGCCTTGACGTAGTCGGCCTTGACGTTGAGGTAATCCAGGTAGAAGGCGTGCTCCCACATGTCGATCATGAGCAGCGGAACGGTCGCGACCGGGATGTTGCCCTGCTGGTCGGTCATCTGGTAGGTCACGAGGCGCTTGCCGACGGTGTCCCACGCGAGGACGGCCCAGCCGGAGCCCTGCAGGCCCAGGGCGGCGGCGGCGAACTGAGCCTGGAAGGACTCAAAGGAGCCGAAGAACTCGTCGATGGCGGCGCCGAGCTCACCCTCGGGGCGCGAGGCGCCCTCGCCGGTCATGTTGGTCCAGAAGATGGAGTGGTTGGTGTGGCCACCGAGGTTGAAGGCCAGGTTCTTCTCCCACAGGTTGATCGCGGCGAAGTCGCCGGACTCGCGGGCGGCGGCCAGCTTCTCGAGGGCGGCGTTCGCGCCGGCCACGTAGTTGGCGTGGTGCTTGGAGTGGTGCAGCTCCATGATGCGGCCGGAGATGTGGGGCTCGAGAGCGGCGTAATCGTAGGGAAGTTCGGGCAGGGTGTAGACGGTCATGATGCTCCTCCTGGGCGTCGTCGTCGTTTGTCTATTGACTCCAAGGGTAGTACTTAAGTCCCGGCTTGCGTAGGGGTTATGTGTCACCTTTCGCGCAGTGCGATCAACGACGAGGCCGGGGCTGGGTCTCGCGACCACGCCCCGGCCTCGTGAAACGACAGTAGATCAGGCCTTCGTGCGCGCCCGGCGCACGAGCGTGGAAGTGCCGACGACGATCCACGCGATAATGGCACCGAGGATGACGCCGAAGATGCCGGATAGGAGAGTCTCGACCAGCCAGGTCACGAAACCGCCCGCGGCGGACACCGCGTGCTCGGCGACCTCGAGGATGTGGTGGAAGACGGGGACGCCGACCTCGGCGAGGTTCTCGATGACGAGGTGGCCGCCGACCCACAGCATCGCGACCGTGCCGACGACGCCGATCACGTTGAAGATGTGCGGCATGACGCGCACGATCGTGCGGCCGACGTTGTCGACGGGGCCGGGGCGGTTGTCCTCGGGCTTGATGGCATCCTTGGCAAGGTGGAGGCCGAAATCGTCGGCCTTCACGAGTAGTGCGACGAGGCCGTACACGAAGAACGTCATGAAGAACGCGACCCCGATGAGGACGGCGACGCGCATGATGCCGGTCTCGTTGGAGAGGCCGGCCATGGATACGAGCATAATTTCGGCGCTGAGGATCAGGTCGGTGCGGGTCGCGGAGGAGACGATGGACTTCTCGAGCTCCTCGGCGGAGGTGGCGCCGCCCTCCTCGTGCTCCTCGTGGTGGCCGGGCAGCCAACCGAGTTTCTCGAGGACCTTCTCGCCGCCCTCGAAGCACAGGTACGCGCCACCCACGACCAGCAGGAACGGCAGAACCTGAGGGGCCAGCCATGTGAGGAGGAGGGCGATCGGCAGGATGATGAAGAGCTTGTTGATGAGGGAGCCGCGCGCGATCTTGCCGATGATGGGCAGCTCGCGCTCCGGGCTCAGGCCCGCCACGTACTGGGGGGTGACGGCCGTGTCGTCGATGACGACGCCGACCGCCTTCGAGGAGGCTTTGACGGCGTTTGCCGCGACGTCATCGATTGACGAGGCCGTGACCTTCGCGAGGGTCGCGATATCGTCGAGCAACGCGACAAGTCCACCGGACATGGGTTTCCTCCTCTGAGCCGGGCGTGAGGCTCCTGGTTGGGTACCCGCGCATTGTACGCGTGGGGATAGGCTTGAGTCATGACGACTTCCGTACCCGTCCCCGCCCTCGACCGTGACATGATTGGGCGCCTGCGCGCCGATGTGATCGCCTCGGCGTGGACCGTTGAGAATCTTCAGAATCTGCTCAGCCAGGGCGCGATGTCGGCGCTGATGCGTGACTCGCGTCTGCCCGCCCTCGTGGAGCTTGTGGGGTCATCCGATCCCGCCGCGGTCCTCACGCGCTTCTTTATCCTGGGCCAGCCCGAGCGCGCCTCGGCCCTGAGTGAGGCGCTCCCGACCTTGGGTGCGGAGGGCTTGGAGTCTCTCGGCCTTGCAGCCACCATCGACGAGGCCGAGGCCGCCTCCGCTCTCACGGCGTCCCGCGCGTGTGGTGCGCCCGCGCGCGAGTCTGCGGACAAGCGCGAGGAGGAAGCCTCGGCCCCGAAGGCGCCGAGCCTGCCGACCATGCGTGATCCCGACGAGGACGCGCCCGAACCCGAGGTCGCGGAAGACCCGTGGATGCGTGCGCTTTTTGACCTGCGTCCCCACGCGGCGACCCTGCCGGACGGCGACCACGAGTGGTGGGTGGCCTCGGACCTGGGGGAGGTGCAGACCGGTAAGCCGCTGGCCGACGACCACGTGCTCGGCATCGGCGGCGCGACCCTGACCCTGCTGGAGATGACGGTACGCGAGCGGGTCGACTCGGCCCTTGACGTGGGCTGCGGCTGCGGCATCCAGGCCCTCTACCTGGCCACGCATGCGGGCCGCGTGGTGGCGACCGACCTGTCGGCGCGCGCGTGCGCGATCACCCAGTTCAACGCGGCCCTCAACGAGGCCGTCATCGACGTGCGCGAGGGCTCCCTCTTTGAGCCCGTCGAGGGTGAGACCTTTGACCTCATTGTCACGAACCCGCCCTTCGTGATCACCCCGGATTCGGTGCGCGGCGCGGCCGGGCTGCTCGAGTACCGCGACGGCGGCATGGATCGCGACAACCTGATCCGCGCTGTCCTGCGCGGTGCGCCCGCGTGCATGAACGAGGGCGGCACCCTGCAGATGCTCGCCAACTGGGAGATCCCCGCCGACCGCAACCCGGACACGCAGTGGTCGTGGCGCGTGGATTCGTGGCTTGAGGGCCTGCCGGTGGATGCGTGGGTCGTCCAGCGCGACGTGCTCGATCCGGCGCGCTACGTGGACATGTGGATCCGCGACTCGGGCGGCCAGCTGATGGAGCGCGCCGACTATGAGCGTGCGTTCACCTCGTGGCTGGCCGACTTCCGCCGCGCGGGCACGGGCGCGATCGGCATGGGTTTCGTGGCGCTGCGCAGGCTCGACGAGGCCGAGGCCGCCTCGGGCGGCAAGCGCGCCTACGACCTGTCCCTCGATGGGCACGCCCCGCGCGGGCGCGACGTCGCGTGGGCGCTGGCCTCGCTGCGTGCCCCGGAGCTGTGGGACACCGCGCTGAGGCGCGCCTCGGACGTGCGCGAGGAGCGCCACTACGTGCCGGGCAGCCCCGACCCGGAGCTGATCATCATGCATCAGGGTGGGGGACTGGGCCGTTCTGTGCCGGTGTCGTCGGCTGTGTCGGCGGTGGTCGGCGCTTCGGACGGTGAGCTGACGGTCGGCCAGATCGCGGCGGCGGTCGCGATGCTCACGTCCGTTGAAGCCGATGATGTGCGCGCCGAGGTCGAGGCACCCCTGCGCGACCTGATCCGCTGGGGATTCCTGACGTACTGAGCGTTGTTGTGTGCGTGGGCGCCACGGCTGCAGGGGCAGCCGCGGC
>NZ_JASONN010000386.1:0-259 GCF_030217285.1 Pauljensenia sp. UMB3104
TGACTATTACGCTCACGGACGCACCCCAGCAGGCGATTCCCGACGGTGCTACACCGAACGACCTAGTCATTCACCAGCAGGACATTGAAGACGTGATGAACGCGCTCTGGAATGGTGGCGCGGAAGCCATGACTGTCCAAGGAGTACGCGTGACCGGACAAACAGTGATCCGATGCATTGGCAACGTGATTCTTGTTGACGGACAGCCTTTTTCTCCGCCATACGTGGTGGAAGCCATTGGTGATCCGAACGCGCTCAC
>NZ_JASONN010000387.1:0-259 GCF_030217285.1 Pauljensenia sp. UMB3104
GGTGCGGGCCCGCGCTTGATCGTTGTTACCGGCGAAATTGATCCGCAGGTTCGCCCCGCTCTGGACGTTCTGGCGAATTCTGGCGTGGAAGTTCACGAGGTTCAGGTTCGAGTGATGTCCAATGGACGCGTTTTCCTTGATGTTGTGCCCGTTGGCTCGCGCCTGTACATGCACTCGCCAGCCCTGTTGTCCCAAGGCTCCCAAGGCATCAGTGAAATCACGGCTTCCCTCGATGACTCCGGCCATGATGCGTCAGCAT
>NZ_JASONN010000388.1:0-259 GCF_030217285.1 Pauljensenia sp. UMB3104
GCTGTGGGTGTGTGTCGAGTTCGAACCTGGGGGAACGTGCCCGGGGTCTCATGTGATCGTCGCTCCCGTGATTGCCGAGGGGAGACAGGGCTCGTGCTTTGCGGGGATGGCTCAAGCTTGCGCTTTCTTGCGGGCTGAAGGGTTTCGTGTGGGGGTGCGCGTGCGCATACAGCGTCTTCCCACATTGTGGGAATTCTTGTTCCCGCATGCTTGTCCTCCCCTCTTTCCCCGTCTGTCGATCTGAAGAGGGTTCTGCTGC
>NZ_JASONN010000389.1:0-259 GCF_030217285.1 Pauljensenia sp. UMB3104
TAGTGGGGTTGATCAGTTAGTTGGGCGTATAAATCAACAACCCGCCGACCACAAGAGACAGCGGGCTGCAAAGAACAACGGGTATCAGGAGATGGCAGTGAGCCAGGCGGAGCACTATCTTTTCGCTGGCCAGCTAACTGCGCGACGAGGCGCTGTTCCGCGGCCTTTCTGGAAAACACCACACCACCCTTGTTTTTGGGCGGCAACGGCGGCTTCTTACGGGCAGGGCCTTGCTCGTCATCCCCGCCGGAATCGTCCT
>NZ_JASONN010000390.1:0-259 GCF_030217285.1 Pauljensenia sp. UMB3104
TATCTGCGACGGTAATAATAGCACCGATAGAGCTTGTCCCTAGCACTTTGACGGTGATTTTTGTATCTCCTTTTTCATTTGCGACAAGGATTTGACTGGCAATGAGCGTACGGCCTAGTGCTACAGTTGAGCTGGCCTGAGTATGATGCTTTTCTTGAGCTGTCCGAACGGTTTCAGTACTGTCCAGTACATAAGCTCGGAAAGCTCCGTTTTCTGAAATAGTTTTAATAATCTTGTCCATACCTTTTATTGTAACATA
>NZ_JASONN010000391.1:0-258 GCF_030217285.1 Pauljensenia sp. UMB3104
CGAGCCGTCGAACTCGCTCGTGCGCCAGTACCAGCACCTCTTCGAGCTGGACAACATGGACCTGGAGTTCACGCACGAGGCGCTGCTGGCGATCGCTGCGCGCGCCAACGAGCGCAAGACGGGCGCCCGTGGCCTGTCCTCGATCATGGAGCAGACCCTGTCGGACCTTATGTTCGATCTGCCCAGTCGCGACGACGTTGCCCGCGTGGTCATCACCCGCGACCTCGTCGAGGGCGTCGGCCCCGCCGAGCTCTACCC
>NZ_JASONN010000392.1:0-258 GCF_030217285.1 Pauljensenia sp. UMB3104
GTACTTTCTGCGAGGGCGCGCTTGGCGGCCTCGGCGGCGGACATACCGGCACGCACGTGGTGGATCATGGCGCGCAGACGGTCAACGTCCTCGGGCTGGTAGCGGCGTCGCTCACCGGCTTCACGCTGCGCGGGACCGAGGCCGTAGCGCCGTTCCCACGTGCGCAGAGTGGAGGGGGATACTCCCAGCTCATCGGACACCGAGGACATGGTGCGGGAGCGGTCAGCGTGCGCCGACTGCGCCAGTATGGCTCGTGGC
>NZ_JASONN010000393.1:0-258 GCF_030217285.1 Pauljensenia sp. UMB3104
CAGCGGTTTACTCATTTACCCGCTCTTGGTCCAAGGAATTAGGCAAACACAATGTGCGTGTGGTTGGTGTGGCTCCTGGGATCTTAGAAGAAACAGGATTAAGAACCCTAGCTTATGAAGAATCCTTATCTTATACCCGTGGCATCACGGTAGATGATTTACGTGCCGGGTATTCCAAGACCACTACAATTCCTTTAGGACGCAGCGGTAAATTAAGTGAAGTGGCAGATCTTGTGGCCTACTTAGTATCTAACCATT
>NZ_JASONN010000394.1:0-258 GCF_030217285.1 Pauljensenia sp. UMB3104
TGATCTCCGAGGCGCGAACCTCGAGGGACACGAGGAAGGGAACCTCGTCGAGGGCCTCGCGCACGGCGGCGGGCTCGTCGAAGTCACGGACATCCACGCCGCCGACGACCAGAGCCTGGAGCTCACCGGAGGCGGCAGCCTCGATCATCTGCTCGGCGTCGAGGCCGCGGGCGGGCAGCTCGCCCCAACCCAGGGACTGTGCCCCAGCCTCGTCGAGGCCGCGGCCGAAGGGAAGCAGACCCGGAAGGAGGCCGGCCT
>NZ_JASONN010000395.1:0-258 GCF_030217285.1 Pauljensenia sp. UMB3104
GTGAGTATTTGGCGGGCCTCAGCAACCGAATTGGCTGTGGTGATTATGCCTGCGGTATCGGCAAATTTTCTCCACGCGTCTAAGAGTGGTTCTGTCGCTGCCGGCAACGCTACTTTCTTCCAGTGCGAGTTACTCATTAGCGTCTCCATCTTTTAGGCCGTGTTTTTTTAGTGCGGATAGTTCGCGTTCTTTAGCTTCGATAGTTGCTTCTGCGAGTATTGCCCGCCGGGTCATGCGGGCAAGTTCTGCTTCGTATTT
>NZ_JASONN010000039.1:0-7585 GCF_030217285.1 Pauljensenia sp. UMB3104
AACCACGGGAGCAGCCTCGGCCTGAGGAGCACCCCACGCATCGGACTGCACAGGCTCAACCACAGGCTCGGGCTCGACAACCGGCTCAGGCTCAACGACCGGCTGAGCCTCCTCAACCACGGGAGCAGCCTCGGCCTGAGGAGCACCCCACGCATCGGACTGCACCGGCTCAGCCTGCACGGGCGCAGGCTCACCAGCGGGAGCATTTTGCGCCGTCGGCTCAGCGACCTGCGGGCTGAAGGGGTCGGAGGGCTGCACGGGCGCGGAGGTGGGAGCGGGCTGAGCCACGGGGGGCTGCGCGGGAACGACACCTCGGTTAGCCAGCCACTGGGCAAGCGCAGGGTACAGCGACGGGTGCGACGCCACATACGGATGCAGATCCGCACGAGCGGCGGTGATATCGGCGAGATCCTGTGCTGTCAGCGCCGGATTGCTCATGTCTGCAGCGGTGAGCTGCGACAGATCAATAGTGCTCATCTCAATTCCTCTCGCACCCGAAGGCGCAGTTCCTGATGGCGAACATCCAATACTATCGCGTCGAGACGCGGATTAGTCAAGGCGCTTACCCTTTGACATGCCGGTGGCAAACAAAAGACCCGGCCCCTCACGGGACCGGGTCTGTGGTGGTAGCGGGGACAGGATTTGAACCTGCGACCTCCGGGCATTGGCTGCCGGTGCTGTATTTGCTGGTTGCGCTATACATGCTGCATTTGCTGTATGGCCTCCGAGGTTTTGGGCTTGTTCGTGAGCTCGCGCCGTCGCGGGCGCTCATCCTTGGTGGATATGGACAAAGATCACATCTTGACGAAGCCGGTACCGGACGAGTGGGCGGCTGCTCTGGATCGGTGGGAACTGTATCTGCGAGCGGGTGGCCGCAGTGAGCGCACGGTCGAGACGCGCATCAGGCACGTGCGGCAAGTCGCTCGGGGCCTTGGCACGGCGTCACCTCGCGACGTGGATACGGACATGCTCATGCGGTACCTGGGGCGTCAGCGTTGGGCTGCCGAGACTCGGCATGGGTACTACGAGTCGTTGCGTCTCTTCTATCGGTGGCTGTATCCGACGGGTGGTTCACCTGCCGAGTGGCTACCCGTGGTCCCCAGGCGTCCTGGTGCTCCGCGTCCGGTGCCACTCGATGTACTGCATGAAGCGGTTTCGGCCGCTGATCGGCGTACCCGGCTCATCTTGTGCCTGGGGGCATGTGCGGGTCTGCGGGCCTCGGAGATTGCCGCTGTTCATGGTCGGGATGTCCTCGATGACGGGAATGGCGTATCCCTCACGGTCGTGGGGAAGGGCGGGCGCGTTCGTCGGGTGCCTCTCGCGGATTGGCTGGCAAGAGCTGTGGTCGCTGCATGTAGCGGTGGGGGCGGCTGGTGCTTCCCGTCGAAGTACGGCGGGCATCTGTCGGGCGCACACGTCTCGAAGCTCGCGGCCGTCGTCTTGCGAGACGGGTGGACTCTCCACACGCTGCGACATCGGTTTGCGACCTCCGCGTATTCGGCTGAGCGGGATCTGCTGGCGGTCCAACGACTGTTGGGGCATGCGAGCGTGGCGACAACGCAGCGTTATGCGGCTCCTCCCGAGGATGCCTTGCGCCGCGCGATCGAGGCCGCCGATTTCACCCGTGAGACGTGAGTAGGCCCCGGCCCTGTCTCCGGGTGGGTGCTGTACATGCTGCATTTGCTGGTGGCGCTGCAAATGTCTCGTTTTCTTCTGTTTTCAATGAAAGGACTTATGATGCTGACTATCGCCGTAACAAACCAGAAGGGTGGCGTTGGCAAGACGACCACGACGTACCATTTCGCGCGGGCGGCGAGCCTGCGCGGGCTGAGGGTTCTGGTGGTCGACTTAGACCCTCAGGGCAATCTCTCGGACTCGTTAGCCGAGTTGGAGGAACAGCAGGCCGGTATGGCTGATGCACTGTCCACGAGATCGGAGTGCGGCCTTGGGGATGTCATTGTCCCGACGAATTGGGATCGGGTGCATCTTGCCCCCTCAGGCGCGGATGCCCTGGCGACCGTGCGTGATGAGCTCGTGACGGTGGCGTTTGGTCGGGAGCGGCGTTTGGCCGCGCAACTCGAAACCGTGGAAGATGTGTTCGATCTTGTCCTGATTGATTGCGCTCCTGCGCTTGATACGTTGACGGCGAACGCTTTGGCTGTGGCTGATGGAGTGCTTGTCGTGACTCAATCGCGGTTGTACTCGGCGTCGGGGCTGGCGCACTTGCTTGATGCTGTTGAGGCGGCACGCGCCTACTACAACCCGGGGTTGCGGGTTGCTGGCGTGTTGGTGAATCAGCACAAGGGGCGCACTCGTCAGGGTGCGTACTGGTTGGATGAGCTGTCGACCGCGTGCCGGGAGCGTGGGCTCATGCTCTTGGATCCGCCTGTGCCCGATATGGTGGCAATCTCCGACGCGGCCGAGGCCGGTGTCGGCCTCGATGAATGGGCTGGCAACACGGCCGACCTATGCGCTCTGTACGACGCGCATCTCGCGTCCGTGCTCGCGACGATGGGCGAGGGGGTGGAACCGTGAGTGTCCGTCGTCCTGAGCGTCGCAAGTCTGCACTGAGTAACGGCGTCGCGTCGGTGATCGCCCCTCCCCCGGCACCCCCTGCTGCGGCTCCTGTTCGCGCGGCTGCTCCGACGCCTCCTGCTGCTGAAACGGCCCGCCTCTCGATTCGCATGGATGCTGAGCTGCTTGGGCAGGTGCGGGCGGCCTGGTGGTCGACGGCCGCGTCGACGGGTACGCGCTCGATGAGCGCGTGGATTATCGAGGCTTTGGAGGATCACCTGCGGCGTGCCGAGGCCGAGTTCAACGGCGGCGAGCCGTTCGCGCCGCTTGATGCTGGCGAGATTCCACGGGGGCCAAGGTAGAGGTGTGAGTTGAGGATCCTTACTCGATCATAGGGAAGCAGGAATAGCGGGGCCTATGGTCACCCTTTAGGCTCCACCATTCCTACTAACGCGCGTCTAATCGTTGATGGAGATACCTCTAGCAGTCGGGCGATTGTGGCCACACCCTCGCCCTGCGAGCGCAGCCGGCGCGCAAATTCGCGCTGTTCGTTCGTGAGTGCCGGCGGCCGGCCGATCCGCCGGCCGGCGGCGCGCGCGGCGTCGATGCCGGCGCACGTGCGCTCCCTGATGAGGGCGCGCTCATATTCCGCGAACGCGCCTGCTATCTGGTAAAACAGCGTCCCCAGCGACGTTGAGGTGTCGATCCCCTCCGTGAGGCTGCGGAAATGAACACCTCGGGCTGCGAGGTTGTCAAGGGTGTTCACGAGGTCTGCGAGGGATCGCCCGAGGCGGTCGATGCGAACGACCGCGAGGGTGTCTCCCCTCCCTAGTCCGCGGTTGCAGGCGTGCCATTCAGGGCGCTGCATTGTCGCTCCGCTGGCGTGCTCTACGAAAATAGGGTCGCACCCAGCGGCTCTGAGTGCGTCGATCTGCGCGGCGGGGTCTTGATCGTCGGTGCTGACACGGGCATATCCGGTGAGGCTCATGCCAAAATCCTACGCGCCGCGTTTTGGTGCACTAGAGGTTTTGGCAGGGGTTTTTGGCGCGGCGTGTCGCGGTGATCGCCGCGCGCGGGTGCAGGGCGTCAAAATCGGTCGGTTCTGGCACCTCTAAGCCGGGACGCAAATGTGCATGGCGTCCGTACAATCGAGTTTGACAGGTTCCTCACCCAAGGAAGGAAACGGGATCAATGGACGCAATAATTTCGCCCGCTCGCACGCGGGCTGCTGGCTTGTTGAGGTTTCTGCGCCTCGCCCTCCATCAGGCTGCGCGCGTCGCTGTTAGCGGCCTTGCCCTATTCGGGCTGGCCGCTGTCGTGGTGGCCTCGGCCTCGGGCACTGTGAACTATGGCGAGCTGTGCTCGATCCTGGCGTCAAGCATGATGCTCATGGGCTTCATCTTCGCCCTGGTTATCGGCGTGAGAGTGATGTTCACACAGGAATCGTGGCAGACCTTCGTCAGTCGGTTTGCTATCTCGATTGGCGCGGGGATCGCGTTCGCGTTGCTTGTGCCGACGCCGTAGGGGGTACACGTCAAGACGGCGCGGCCGGGGGTGTTGACTCCCGGCCGCGCCACTTTGACTACTCTCAGAAAATGTGCCACATGCCTCCATGCTCAGGCGCCCGCTGATCTGGCGGGGCGTGCGCCCCTGGGAGAAATCGGAGATCACGCGGCGGCGAAGAACCTCATCACGGTCCAGGACCTGCTTCGATGAATAAGAGCAAGCCTGCTACTCGGAATCGCTGTTTCTATTGCGCCTCGCCCGATTAGCTCGACTAATCGCCCTGAAAGTCTCCGCAGTCCGCGCGTCGGCGGCGGCTTGGGGATCACGAGCCCTAGCAAGCCGCGCCAGATTCTCAGGGTGGGCAGCACTGAGCCCTATGCGCTCGCGCGCCGGGGGCCTGGTGGCTATCAGTTGTAGCCGGGTTCTGCTGAGAAGTCGTGCTGAATTTCCGGGCCGGGGTCGATGGTGACCCTCTGACCTGCGAGGAGGATGAGGCGGGCCCTGATGTCGTGCACGCTGGTGGTGGCTGGCACGATAATCGGTAGCTGAGTGGCGTTTTCCGTGATGAGATCTCCGGGAACGCCTACGGCGACTGCTTGGCGGGACAGCCATGCTGTCCACATCTCCCACATGTCGGCGCATGCGCCCTCGGGTGCGGGGCGTCGATCCGTTTCCCAGTCTCGCGCCGTCGATATGCTGACGTTTAGGTCGGCGGCCCATTCCTCGACGGATAAGCCCATGCCGGTGCGCAGGGCTTCGATCACGCGGCCGGGTAGCAGCTCGGCTAAAAGGATGCGCTTGCGCCGTTCTAGCCAGTCGGCGTGCGCGTGCTCCCAGGCGTCGATGAAACGGCGCTTCAACTCGCGGTGTGCGGGGTCGCGGCCCTCGGTAGCGTCCTGCATGGCCTTGTAGGCTTCGCGCATGGCACGCCGCCCCTGTGTGGCTTGAATGTAGGCCAGGCGAGCGTCCTCGACGTCGGTGCCGATGATGCTCCCTGTTGCTGTCAGGGCGGCCTCTAGGCTGTCGCGCGTGATCCGCTCAACGAGGTCGGGCGATAGGACGCCGCGAAAGTTCGGCTCGCGCGGCGGCTTCGGTTCGTCCTTCGTGATGTTGATGCCTAGATAGGCTTCGGCTTCAACCATGCCGTGCACATCGATGGCGTGTCGGCCTGCTTCGGCCCATGCCACAACCGTGTCGACGCACGCCTCGATCTGCGGATCGTCGGCATACGCCTCGGCAAACCAGCTGGTGAGAACGTCCTGGACGCCCTCGGGGGTCACGGTCACGATGCCGCCTGCGCCCATTTCGTCGGTGATAGTGATGGTGGGTTCCATGATGAGGGGTCTCCTTGCGCAAGTGAGGGAGGCCCCGCCCCGGCACGGGGCGGGGCCTGGTGGTCAGTCGTTGAGGGCTTCGTCGATCTCGGCCAGGCGGGCGATCAAGCGCTCGCGCTCGGCACTGAGGGCTTCACGCTGCGCCTGCGTGTCGGCGTCGATGCGCTCGAAGCGCAGTTCCTTTTCGGCGGCTAGTGCCTCGACGGGCACGTCGCGCACCTCGATGGTGACTGTCCGGCTGCCTCGAATGACGGCCGGGTAGCGCATCGAACCGGCGCTGGCAGGAAATTCACCGTCGATGACGACAACACCCTCAGCGAGCTTGACCGGCAAGTCCCGTCCCCGGCGCCAGCAAATGCACCGGCCCACGAAAAACACCTCGTTGCTCCCGGCGTTGTCCTCGTCAAGGACGATACGCACCGTGGCCAGCTCACCGGAGGGTGCCACACTGTAGCCGTAGCAAGTGGCAAGCAAATCCTCGACGCGTCCCCGGTCGCGCGCGTCGAACAGCCATGCCTTCGTGTCGCCGCTCCATTTGCCGCCCAGGCGCTTTGCGCCCTTGACAAAATCGGGATTGAACGGGCTGGATACGGCGATCTTGCCGAAATCAGTCTCAGAAATGATGATGTCAGTGTTCATGACAGAAACCCCTTCCTTGGGCTGTTCGGGCGGTGGGCTTTTCCCTTGCCTCGTAGTACTTATTGTAGCAAAAAACATCCCTTGAAGCAAGCGTTAAAGAGCTAAAAAGCCTTGCAATTGCAACGTTTTGCGCGTGACTACTGCTCGCTATTGCTGTATTTGCTGCTATTGCTGTATGTGCTGTTAATGGTGGCGTTGCTGGTTTCCTCCGAGTTCGAGCGCGTATCCGACGATGGACAGGAACGCGAGGAATCCGAGCGCCCAGAGTACGGCGCATAGGATGCGGCCGATGATGTGGGCGATCTTCCCGGTCATGGTGAGCGTCCATCCGAGCGTGCGACCGAGTGCGTGGGCGGCGGTGCGGGCTCGCGGTGCCCAGGGGCGTGTCTGTGTCCATGCGTAGATGCTCACGGCCGCTATGACGGCGGTGGTGAGCGTGATGATGGGGCGCATTTCGGGTAGGGTCACCCATCCTGCGACGGCGGCGGGGATGAGGGCGGGTGCGGCGCGGCGTATAGGGACGGCGGCGGGCTTACGGTGGGTGCTCATTCTTGGCGTCCTTGCTTGATGAACTGCATGTGCGGTGAGGATAGCTGAGAGCGTGCACGTTTGCGTCCACCTGACCTGACCGGTGTCCTGCCGTGTGGCAGGACACCTCCCTGGGGTGTGCTGAGGTTGCCCGGGGGGCGTCCCCCACCCCGTGTGGGGTGGGGGTGGCCGGGGTTAGATGAGCCATTCGGCGTCGTCGTATCCGTCGATGCGGGTGATGACGCTCTTGCGGAGTTTTTGCATCATGAGGTGGATCGGGTGGGTGTCCCAGCTGGCGTCGACGTCGCATTGGTATTCGTAGCCGTCGATTGCTTTGAGGATTTCGATCGGTTTGTAGACGCGGACGGGGATCGAGTAGGAGTAGACGTAGATCTCGGTCGCGTCGAGGTAGCGGCGTCCGTAGGCGTCGAGGTTGGCGTCGAGCATGAGTTGTCCGATGCGGTCGCGGTTGTTGCGGGTGAATGTCCACCACTTGCCCTGCGCGAACCACTCGAACCCTTCTTCGTCGGCTTCTCGTGTGGCTGCTTCGAGGATGACGTTGATGTGTTCTGCGGATACGATTGCGGTGCTCATTGTTCTTTCCTTTCGGTGAGCGTTTGGCGGTAGGTTTGGTGCCGCCTTCCCCCTGTCTGGGGTGCTCCCTAGGTGGGGCGTGGCGCGCCGTGGGTCAACTGAAATGTCCCGCAGGCGTGGCGCGTGTCCTTGCGCATGGCGGCGCAAGCCGCTGTGGGCAAGGGGACGCGACAGGGCAAGGGCTCAGTTGACGCGCGAGTGCGACGCGCCCACAATGGGCGCACCCAGACAGGGGGTTAACCCAGCCACCCGTGTGTGTGCGCCCCTCGACGGGGCGCGCACACACAGTCTTTGCCACGGCCGCGAAGCGTCCGGCCCCGGCACGGGGCCGGTGCCTGCCCAGCCCGACTTTCGTGAGCGGGGCCGTCCATAGCCGGGGCGCGACTGATCGCGCCCCGATGCTGTGGTCGGGCCCGCGTCCGCGCTCGATCGCGTGGCGTGCCCATTGTGGGCGGGCAGGACACCCCCCC